>CAYLJT010000613.1:0-5488 GCA_964383995.1 uncultured Polyangiaceae bacterium | reverse complement strand
GAGTACAGCTTGTCCGAGTCTTTGTCGCGCTGCATCTCAAACACGATGGCCAGCACGACCTTGCCATTCTGGTCACGCAGCTCGATGACCAGATCCGCACGAAACTCGATGGGTGCGAGCTGATCGGTGCTGGCTTCGCCCACGGTAACCTGGGTATGGGGAGGAATGGGGACAGCAAAGAGAAGCTCCAAAACGTGGGGCGCTAGCGGCGGATTCTCGCGGAACATGGCGATAACGCCGTTGTGCTCGAGGGTCGGCATGAAGGTCGGATAGGCATGGATGGATGGGTAGACAAGGTGAGATCGGGGCGGGCGTGCATTTGCTAGATCGTTTCGGACCCAGTCCGTTCGCCCCTGACCGGCTCGACCCTCCCTGCTTCTCCGCCGTAGCCCAACACACCCCCGAGCCCGCGCGGATTCTGCCGACGAAAACGCCAACTCTGCATGCCTCGGTGGGCGCCTTACGCTGTATGATGCCGGCATCCGATCCCCTCCATGCTGGTCCCTCACCTCGACCTCGATGACCCTTCGTCCTTGGCGCGCGTCGGCCGTCTGTGCCTGTCAGGGGCGCTCTCGCTGACGACGCAAAACGGCCTGGAAAATCCGGCGTTGAGCGGCATTTTTCGGGCGGTCGCCGCGCGCATCGATGTGCCCTTCAGCGGAGAGGCCGAAGGCACTGCGTGGCTCGATCGGGGCGCTTCGCAGGTGGTCGTGAGCGAGGCGTTTTTGCGCCGCTCGAGCGCGAAGTGGCCGAAGAACCGCTCGATCGTCCAGCTCGAACGCTCGTCCGCGGAGGCCCTCTCCGCCGGGCCCCACGACGTCTTTGGCCTTCGCATCACGCTCACCCACGACGCGCTGCAGGGGCACGACATCGCTGCGCTGGTGCGCGCCGCGGCCCCAGCGCGCCTCGTGGTGCGTTGCGACGACGCCACGGCTGACGACGTCGCGCGCCTCGTGCGGGCGCGGGCGGACGTCGAAGTGGGCGCGGCCCTCGGCTCCGGGGCGCTCGATTTCGCCGACGCGCTGCTCGCGCCGCTCACGAGCGATCGCGCGGACGGCCTGTTTCCCACGGTGGTTTGCGACGAGCACGGCGTTGCGCTCGGTCTCGCGTATTCGAGCCGCGACAGCCTGCGCCACGCCATCGAAAACCAGGTTGGCGCCTATTATTCGCGGAGTCGCAATGGGCTTTGGGTGAAAGGCGCCACCTCGGGCGCAACGCAAAGGCTCTTGCGCGTCGACCTCGACTGCGACAGCGACGCGCTGCGCTTCACGGTCACGCAAGACGAGCCCGGTTTCTGCCACGAAAATACGCGCACCTGCTGGGGTGAAGACCACGGCATTGCGAAGCTTACGCGCGTGCTTTTGAGCCGTCGAAAGAGCGCCCCCGAAGGCTCGTACACGGCGCGCCTGTTCAACGACGACGGCCTGCTCCGCGCGAAATTGCTGGAAGAAGCCACCGAGCTGCTCGACGCAAAGGACAGCGGCGAGGTCGCGTGGGAGACCGCCGACGTCATCTACTTCGCGCTGGTGGCCGCGGCCCGCGCCGGGGTTTCTTTGGCGTCCATCGAGGCCGAGCTCGACCGCCGCTCCCTTGGCGTGACGCGCCGCCCGGGCAATGCCAAGCCTCAAAAAACATGAGCACCACGCCCCTTCTCCGCCGCATCGAAGCCGATGCTCTGCCCATGAGCCACCGCGATCCGGTGGACGCCGCGACCCTCGCGGGGGCTCGCCTGATCGTCGATGATGTGCGCGCGCGGGGCGAGCAAGCGCTCCACGAGCACGCGCTTCGCCTCGGCGATTTGCGCGAAAACGAGCCGATGATCATCGAGCGCGCGGAGCTGATGGCGGCGCGCGACGCGCTTGCCAAAGAGCAACGAGCGCTGCTCGAACGGACCGCGGAGCGCATCACGGCGTTTGCGAGCGCGCAGCGAAATAGCCTGCAAGCGTTGGACATGGCGGTGCCCGGCGGCCGCGCGGGGCACAGCATCGCGCCGGTGGATAGAGCCGGTTGCTATGCACCGGGCGGCCGTTTTCCCCTGCCTTCCAGCGTGTTGATGACGGTCTGCGCGGCGCGCGCGGCGGGTGTGCCCTCGGTGTGGGTGGCGTCCCCGCGCCCCGCCCAGGTCACCCTGGCCGCCGCCGCGGTGGCAGGCGCCGATGCCCTGTTGGCGGTCGGTGGCGCGCAAGCCATCGCCGCCTTCGCGTTTGGCGCGGGCAGGGTCCCGCCCTGCGACGCCATCGTCGGACCTGGAAACCGCTGGGTGACGGCGGCCAAACAAATCGTCGCGGGGCGCGTTGCCATCGACATGTTGGCCGGTCCCTCCGAGCTGCTCGTGATCGCCGACGACAGCGCCGACGCCGCCACCATTGCCGCGGATTTGCTGGCCCAAGCCGAGCACGATCCGGATGCGCTGCCTGCCCTGGTCAGCCTGGACGCCGACCTGATCGAGCGGGTAGACGCCGAGCTGGCCCGGCAGCTTGCCGTTCTTCCCACGCGCGCGACGGCCGGAGCCGCCCTGAACAATGGCTTTGCCATCCACGCCAAGAGCGTCGAAGAGGCCCTGGCCATCGCCGACCGCGTGGCGCCCGAGCACCTTGAAATTGCCTGCCGCGACGCCCGCGCGTTGGCCGCAAAAGCGCGAAACTACGGCGCGGTGTTCGTGGGCTCGGTGTCCGCCGAGGTGTTCGGCGACTACGGCGTCGGACCGAACCACGTCCTACCCACCGGGGGCACCGCCAGGTTCTCCGGAGGACTGAGCGTCCTGTCGTTTTTGCGGGTGCGCACCTTCCTGCTCCTGGAAGATCCGAACACCCCAGGCGTCGCCGCCGACGCCGCCGCCCTAGCACGTCTCGAAGGTCTAGAAGGTCACGCCCGCGCCGCCGAACAGCGCATTGTCAGGTGAAGCCGCCATGAACGAAGCTACCCACTACCTTGCCCCCGACGTCCTCGTAGAGCCGCTGATCGACCGCTGGCTCGCCTGGGCTTACCTTCTGTCCCCCGCCACGCGAGCCCTGTACGTGACAGGCTCCCACCTGAAGCTCTTGCGGGCCTTCGCGACCACCCCGCAAATGCACGTCAACGCCTTGAAAAACCCTGCCATGCGCGGTGGCCCCTACGTCGATCTTCCCATCTCTGCGGCCCCGGCCGTCAAAGAGCTGTTCGAAAAAACGACCGCGTCCACCGGGCACCTCGCCGAATTCGCGGAGGCCCTGAAGGGCGTCGAGCGCCTCCTGGCCGAGGAGGCCAAGGGCTATTCCCTCGAAGCGCTGTACAAGCGGGTCCCGAACCCCGCCCGCGGTTTTGTGGAGCTCGTGTACGACCTCTACGACAACCCCTCGGCGCGCATCATCGAGGGCTTGATGTTCGAGAGTCGTTACCACGAGCCCGCGCGCCAAAGCCTGCGTCTTACCCGCAGCGATCCGGACCACCGGCCCCTCGGGCTGACCACGCCGCGCCTCGTCGATGCGAACGAGCTGTCCGTCCACCTTCCCTTCTCCTCGAAGGCCCTCGATGCCCTGTACGCCGCCCGGCACACCGCGGTTTCCGCCGCCGATTTGGCACAAACGTTGGGCCTCGATGCCCAAGGCAAGGAGCGCCTGGCAAGTCTCCTGACCGCCGAGAAACCGAGCCCCCGAGCCGCCGCGACGGGGCCGCGCGTCCGTTATTTCGGACACGGCTGTGTGTTGATCGAAGATGGCACGAGCGCCGTGTTGGTCGACCCCGTGATCAGCACCGCCGCAAAATCAGGCCCCCCGCGTCTGACCTTCGCCGACCTCCCCGAACAGCTCGACGCGGTGCTGGTGACCGAGAGCCACCCCGACCACTTCGTCATGGAAACCTTGCTGGAGCTGCGACACCGCACGAAGACGTTCATCGTGCCGCGCAGCAACGGCGGCAGCCTGTGCGACCCTTCGCTAAAGCTGATTTTGGAGCACGCGGGCTTCTCCAACGTCAGGGAGGTGCGCGAGCTCGACGATGTCCAGGTCGGGAAGGCCCTCGTAACTCCCCTGCCCTTCTTGGGCAAACACGGCGACCTCGACGTGCGCTCGAAGCTCGGCTATTCGGTGCGTCTGGCTGGCAAGCACGTGGTGCTTTTGTCCGAGACAAACAACCTGGCCCCGACCATCTACAAGAACATCGCCACCTTGCTGGGCCAACCCGCCGACGTGCTGATGGTAGGCACGGGCTCCGGAGGCCCGATGAGCTGGCTCTACGGCCCGTTGTTCGTGCGCCCCATCGTACGAAAGAACGATCTGGCCCGGCGCACCGACGCCTCCGACGGTGAGCGAGCGCTGGCTTTGACCGAGACATTCGGCGCGAAGAATGTCCTCGTCTACAGCCTAGGAACCGAGCCCTGGCTGGGGCACCTGGTGCCCGGAGCACCGCCCGAGGGCAGCAAGCCGCTGGCCGAAGCGGACAAGCTCGTAGCGTCGTGCCAAGCCCGAGGCGTCCCCGCGGAGCGCTTGCACCTGTCGAAGGATATTGCCCTCTAGTACCGCGCGTCTTAAGCTACCGCGAGGCGTTGCGACACTAGCCGGCGGCCAGCCCTCCCAACGCCTTGCGGGCGCGCTCGCAGCGAGCGCGGGCGGCGCAGCCTGCCGCGTGATCGTTCACGAGCCCCATGGCCTGCATGAAGGCGTAGGCGGTGGTCGGTCCAACGAACGAAAAGCCCCGGCGTTTCAGGTCTTTGCTGAGCGCGACCGACTCGGGGGTCTGGGCCACCATGGGCACGGGCGCCGGCCGCCGTTTGGGCTCGAAAGACCAGAAGTAGCGGGACAACGAGCCCCGCTCCTCGCGCAGCTTCAGGGCGCAGCGGGCGTTGTTGATGGTCGACTCGATCTTGCCACGGTGTCGGATGATCGCCGCGTCCGTCAGCAAGGTCTCCACCTTGCGCGCGTCGAAGCGAGCGACCTTGTCGAAGTCGAACTCGGCAAAGGCCCGACGAAAACCTTCCCGTTTGCGCAGGATGGTCAACCAGGACAGGCCCGACTGAAACCCCTCCAAGCACAGCTTCTCGAACAGCCGGTGGTCGTCTGTGACCGGCATGCCCCACTCCTCGCCGTGGTAGCTGACGTAGTCAGGGGCGCTCGTCGCCCACTGGCAAGTTTGAGTCTCGGGAATCTTGGTTTCCATGGTCGATCTACCTAGCCACCGCCATTGACCTTGCCATCCGGTCGTGCCCGGCTCCGTCGACCCAGCCCGGGCCGAAGGCGAGGGGTCACCGCCTTCTCCGGCGGCGGCCCGCGCAGCGCCTCAGCCACGCTGGTAGCGACCAGCGCTTGACCGAGCCAACGATCCAACGTGGCAAGGTCGACGCAACCTTCAATCCGCGCCGCCTGCGCCGGTGTCGGCGCGAGCGCCCGGGCCCCGAGCACACGAAGGACGGCCTTGCGCGCCATCGACATGCCCTCTTGCCGACCCTCGAGACGTCCTTCCTGCCGGCCCTCGAGACGTCCTTCCTGCCGGCCCTCGAGACGTCCTTCCTGCC
>CAYLJT010000612.1:0-5492 GCA_964383995.1 uncultured Polyangiaceae bacterium | reverse complement strand
CCAGGCCGCAACGCGGCCTGCGCGAAGCGCCGCTACGAAGTAGCGGGATGCGGTAGTAGGATGCGCGCATGGTCCCGAAGCGCGCGGCGAAATCCCCGGTATGGATCGGGCTCTTCGCCGCCTTCGCGCTCATCCCGTGCGTCGCGGTGGTGGTCGGCAGCCAGGCCCTCGCCGACGGGCTCGCGACGCAGGCGGGCGGCGCCCTCGCCGACGCGCTGCCACCCCCTCCCCCTCCCTCCCTCGCGGCCCCCGTGCCCGAAGCTGCGACGCCGGCCCCCTCGGCCAGCGCCTCGGCGCCGAGCGAAGTTCGTTTGAGCTCAAAACAATCCGCCAAAAAGTCTGCGCCGAAGGGCATTTTGGTGCGAGCCGCGGCCGTCGAGCGGGCGGTGCGCTCGGGCCAACAGCCGTCGGGCTCGCCGGTCCCCGCCGCTGGCGCCCGCCCGGCGGGTGTGGCCCTGAGCGGCGTGTCGGGCTTCGGCACCGGCCTGCACGATGGCGACATCGTGGTGCAGGTCGGCGGCCTCAAAACGCCCAGCGTCGAGCTTGTGATCGTGGCCGTCGCGGGCGCGGTCACCTCGGGCGCGACGGCGCTCTCGGCGGTGGTCTGGCGCGGCAATGACGAGCTGCCGGTCACGGTCGAGATCCCCGACATGGGGCAGCGCAAGGCGGCCGCCGCGAAGCCTGCAAAGAAGCCCACAACGAAGCCGGCGAAGGCCACGAAGCAGGCGACGCCCTCAGCCAAGAAGCGCGGCGATGGGCACACCGCCGTCGGTGATCGATAACGGCCGCCCGAGCGGTGTTTGAAACGTATCGTCGGGGGAGATGCCGAGGCGGCTCACGATGGTCGCGAACAGATCCGGCACGCGCACCGCGGACTTCACCACGGTCTCGCCGTCGGCGTCGGTCTCGCCGTACACCACGCCCCGGCGCAGGCCGCCGCCGGCCATCACGAGGGACCACGCGTTGGGATGATGATCGCGCCCTTCGTTGGCGTTGATGGTGGGCGTGCGACCGAAATCGCCGAGGCACACGACGAGCGTGGAGTCGAGCAGGTTGCGCTGCTTGAGGTCGCGGATCAGCGTGGAAATCGCGGGGTCGATGCTGCCCATCAACTTCTCGGTGCGTGAGAAGTTGTCTTGGTGCGTATCCCAGCCATCCAGCGTGACCTCGACAAGGCCCACGCCGACCTCGACCAAACGCCGCGCTAAAAGCACGCCGCGACCGAAGTCGCTGTCGCCGTACGCTTCGCGCGAGGCGGCGGGCTCCTGCGTGACATCGAAGGCGCTCAGGGTGGGCGCGGCCATCATGCGCGAAGCGCGCGCGTACACCGCGCGGTGGGCCTCCACTTTGGGATCGCTGGTGCGCGCCGCGAAGGACGTCTCCAAGGCATCGAGCGCGCCCAAGCGAGCCCGTTGGCGGGCCTCGTCGATGCCCTTGGGAGGCGCGATGTCGCGCGGCATCTTCGATGGATTTTGCACCACGAAGGGCGCGTGTTGAGGCCCCAAGAAGCCACCGCCCACCGCGTAGCCGTTGACCGCCACGCCCGTCGGCAGCTCCGAGCTCGGATTGCCCTTTTGTTGGCTCACCCAGGCCGAGAGCGAGGGGTGCGACACGGTCGGGTTGGGCACGTAGCCCGTGTGCATCAGGTAGCGCGCGCGATCGTGGTTGCCCTCTTTGCTCACCATGCCGCGCACCACGCACAGCTCGTCGGCCACCGCAGCCAGGCCCGGCAGGTGCTGCGAGAAGGACAGCCCCGCGACCTTGGTGGGGATCGCCTTGAAGGGCCCGCCGCCCTTGGATTTGGGCTTCGGATCGAAGGTGTCGACGTGGCTCATGCCGCCGTTCATCCACAGCACGATGCAGGCCTTGGCGCTGGGCACGGCGGCCTTCTGCGCGTCGGCGGCCTGGGCGAGGGGCATGTGGCGAGCGAGCAAGGCGCCGAGGGCGCTCAGCGCCGTGGTGCCGAGAAACGCCCTGCGAGCGAGGGAAACCGAGGATTTTTGTTCGAAGCTCATGATCTTTTTTCTTCGGCTCAGTGGTTGAACGACAGCTCGCTCGAGTTGAGAAGCGCCCAAAACAGGTCCTCGAAGGCGCGATCGGCGGGCGTCTCCGCGATGGACACGATGCCCTTCGGACCCAGGCCCGGGCGGCGACCGGGGCGTGGATCGGCGCTGTCTGCGGCCGCCCGTTGCTGCACCCACGAAAGCCACTCCGCGCGCTCGGCGTCGCTGGGGAAGCGCGAGAGGGTCGCCAGGTACAGCTCGTCGAGCTTGGCCGAATCGTTTGCAAGCCCAAGTATTTGTCCGAGACGCGAGCCCGGAAGGGCCAGGGTGCCCCCGGCGGTGAGCTTGCTGTTTTGCATCAAAAGCGCCTGCGAAATGGTGCCCGCGTAGCTCGCGCCCTGATCGTCTTCCTCCACCTCGAAGGTGATGTCGAAGGCGCGCCGCATGTTGGCGCGGATGCGCTCGGCGTTCTCGCCGACCACCCCTTCGAGCACGGGCTCGACCCCCGTCGCATCGAGGACCACCTGCACGATCACGTCGGGATCGAGCGGACGCAGGGTGAACGTCGCCCACACGCGCTCGGGGTTTTTGCCCTCCGGCGCGGGGGTCTTCGCGGCGCTGCGGGCGTAGGCCGCGGAGCCCACGATGGTGCGCGCGAGGTGCTTGAGATCGTAGCCGTGGCTCACGAAGTCGCTGGTGAGGCTGTCGAGCACCTCGGCGCCGACGGCGGGGTTGCTGGGGCGAAAGTCGTCGACGGGCTCCACGAAGCCGTGACCCAAGAAGTAGCCCCACAGGCGGTTGACCACGGCCTTCGCGAAGGTCGGGTTCAAGGGATCGATGAGCCACGCGGCGAGGGCCTCGCGACGCTCGGGGCCCGTGGGCAGCGCGACGCCGTCGAGCGTGCGCGGCACG
Organism: uncultured Polyangiaceae bacterium; assembly: GCA_964383995.1. GTDB lineage: Bacteria > Myxococcota_A > Polyangia > Polyangiales > Polyangiaceae > CAYLJT01. Next base: position 2,577 of record CAYLJT010000612.1, on the reverse strand, counting down.
AGGTCGGCGACCTCGCGGATGCCCACCGAGCGGTCGTTGCCGTAGAAGGGCTTGGCCACGTCATCCACGACAAACTGCATGTTTCGCCCTTGTCCACCGTCGGGGCGCGCCCGCGCCCGGGCGAAGCTCGCGGCGAACGCGCGAAACTCTTCTTGCTTGAGCGGCTCGGTCTTGTGGTCGTGGCACTGCGCGCATTGGATCTGCACGCCGAGGAACGTGCGCGCGGTGACGCCTCCCGCGTCTTGCGGGTTGCGCTGAAACTGCAGCAAGAAATTCACCGCGCCGTTCACGTCCGACGCCTCGCCGCGGTTGCGACCCTTGGCGGTCACGAGGTCGTGGACCAGCACGTTCCAGGGCGTATTTGCGCGTAAACGCTCGCCGAGCCAGGCGCGAAACACCTCCCGATCCACGAGCCGCGGCTCGGCGTTTTTGCGCAGCAGCACGTCCTCCCAATAGTCGGTCCAGCGCGTGACATAGCGCGGGTTGGCCAGCGCGAGGTCCACCGCGCGTTGGCGTTTGTCCGGGTCTTTGTCGGCCAAGAACGCGCGCACCGCGGCGGGCTCGGGCACGGTGCCCAGCAGATCGAGGTGCATGCGGCGATAGAAGCCGGCGTCGTCGACCTCGGCCGACGGCGTCACGCCCTCCTTCGCCCACAGGGCGGTGAGCAGCGGAGCGACCGTTTGAGCACCAACGTTGGGCGCAACGGCTGGTAAAGAAGCGGCGGTGCTAGGTGGGGCCGAGCCCTGGCAATTGCAGGAGGCGGCGAAGAGAGCGAGGGCTGAGGCGCGGAGGGATCGAAGAGAGAGCACGATCGGGGGTTAGCACCCGACCGCAGGTGTTCACAAACCGAATGTCGATCGACGCAGGAAGCGGCCGTCGCCTTTTCGGCCCGCGTAGCCGCCGTTTTCGACGACGACTTTGCCACGCGACAACACGTGCGTGGGCCCGCCGTGCACCACGCGTCCTTCGAAGGGCGAGTAGTCGACGCGCATGTGCAGCGTCTTTTCGGAGAGCGTGTGCTCTTTGTCGCCGTCCCAGACGAGCACGTCCGCGTCGGCGCCGACGGCGATCGTGCCCTTCTTTCCGGCGAGGCCGAAGATGCGCGCGGGAGCCGTGGAGGTGATTTCGACGAAGCGGTTCATCGAGATGCGCCCCGCGCGAACGCCGCCGTCCCACAGCAAATAGAGCCTGGTTTCGATGCCCGGCATGCCGTTCGGGATCTTGGCGAAGCTGTCGCGGCCGAGCTCTTTCTGGCCCTTCATGCAGAAGGGGCAGTGATCGGTCGACACCACTTGCAGATCGTTGGTGCGCAAACCACGCCACAGATCCTCTTGCATCTCGCGCGGACGCAGGGGCGGCGTACACACGAACTTCGCGCCCTCGAAGCCCTCTTGATCGAGGTCATCGAAGGAGCAAAAGAGGTACTGCGGGCAGGTCTCGGCGTAGGCGGGGATGCCGCGATCGCGCGCCTCCACGACCTTCTCCAGAGCGCGGCTCGCCGACAAATGCACGATGTACACGGGCGCGCCGGCCATCTCGGCGAGCGCGATGGCGCGGTGGGTGCCCTCGGCCTCGGCGATCTGCGGTCGCGAAAGCGAGTGGTATTTCGGCGCGGTGTGACCCTTCGCCAAGGCCTGCTCGACGAGTACGTTGATGGCGAGGCCGTTCTCCGCGTGCATGCAGATCAGCGCGCCGAGATCGCGGGCCCGTTGCATGGCGCGAAAGATCTGCCCGTCGTCGGTCATCAACACGCCGGGGTACGCCATGAACAACTTGAACGACGTAATGCCCTCGTCGACGAGGTTCTTCATTTCGCCCAGCGTGCCGTCGTTGATGTCGGTCGCGATCATGTGAAAGCCGTAGTCGATCGCGGCCTTGCCCTCGGCCTTCTGATGCCAATCGTCGAGGCCTTTGCGCAGCGGATCGCCCTTCGTTTGGATGGCAAAATCGACGATCGTCGTGGTGCCACCGTGGGCCGCCGCCAGGGTGCCGGTCTCGAAGTCGTCGGACGACGTGGTGCCGCCGAAGGGCATGTCGAGGTGCGTATGGGCGTCGATGCCGCCGGGCATCACGTATTTGCCGGCCGCATCGATGACCACGTCGGCTTCGACCCCCGCGAAGCCCGACTGCGCGATGGCCGCGATGGTCTCGCCTTCGATCCACACATCGGCGCGGTAGGTGTCGGTGGCGGTAACGACCGTCCCGTTCTTGATGAGCGTGCGTTTCGTCGTGCTCATGGGCCTCTCCTTGTGCGAGCGGGGTGTTCCATCAGGGCAAAAGCGCCGAGAGGTCGCCGTAGGTTTCGGGGCGGCGGTCGCGGTAGAACTGCCAAACGCGCCGCACCTCTTCGATCACGTTGAGGTCGCAGTCCGCAATCACCAGCTCGTCGTTGTCCTCGCTGCCGGTGGCGAGGAAGTTGCCGCGGGGGTCGACGATGTAGCTCGTCCCGTAGAACTTGCCGATGTTCCACGGAGCTTCGGTGCCAACGCGGTTGGAAGCGGCCACGAAATAGCCATTGGCCACGGCGTGGGCTGGCTGCTCGATCTTCCAGAGTGATTGCGAGAGGACTGCGACCGT
>CAYLJT010000611.1:0-5536 GCA_964383995.1 uncultured Polyangiaceae bacterium | reverse complement strand
CGGGGCACCTTGGGCGCCAGCAGCACGATGACGATGATGAGGACGACGAGGCCGAGCTCGTTCGCCGAGGCACCGAACATCCGCAAGGCGTAGCACGGAGCCCTTCGCGAAGGGCCAACCGTCCGCTATGGTTCTCGCCGTGCGCGAGGTGGAGGATGCCTCGAGGGAGCAGAGCGGCGCGGTCGACGTCGTCGTAACGACCGATGGAACCGCGGAGGGCGAGCTTGTGGCCTCCGCGCTCCGCGCGCGCGGCCTCGATGTCATCGAGTCGTCGTTGAACGCCGTGGAAGCGCGGGCCCTCGTGGATGTGCCGGCGGTCATCATTTTCGATGCCGACGAGCCGGGCGCGCCCGACGCCGTGATGCGCGTCGCCGCCATGCCCAGCGTGGACGCCATGTTCCTCCTGTTCTCGTCGAACCCCGCGGAGCTCGTACAGGCCGGGGAGGTCGCAAAGGTCTTCCTACGCCCCATCGATATCGACGCGGTTTTGGCCGAAATTGTGCTCAATTCCGCGCCTCCTTCGCGGGTCCCCTCGCTGCCATCGATGATGCCGGGCGCAGGCTCGGTGAGGCCCACGGCGCCCCCCGAGCTTCGGGACAGCGATGTGCCCCGCATCCCCACGCCTGCGTCCTTCGAGTCCGGCGAATTGACCGGCGACGATCCGATGATCGGCGGGCGCAGGCTGCATCTCTATCCGAGCCCGGAGCTGGCGCGCCTGCTCGCGGTGGCCGAAGAGCGCGCGAACACGCCGCACGCGCAATCCGCGAGCTTCGCCGAGACACCCCTGCCAAGCCCTGTGGATCCCGAGGTGCTCGCGCTTTTGGATGAGCCCATCGACGCCGACGACGGGGGAACGGGGTCGGGCTGGGGTCACGCGGAGACGCCCCAATCGATCCGCGGAACGCCCCTCTCGGTGCGTCGTCCCGCCGAGGCGACGGGCCCGATTCCGGAGACGAACCCCGGGATTTCTCAGGTCGACGAGGTGCCTCGCGACGGCCCCGACACGCAATACGCCGATGGGCCGTCGCTGGGCGAGGTCTTCACGTCGCGTGTGCCTGAGCTCGTGGTCCCCTTGGCGCCTCGGGTGGAGGTGATCGCGGTTCCCCCTCGCGATGCGCCCAAATTGGTTGCAGCTCAAAATATTCCCGAGCCGCGTGTGCCCCGGCCGGCGCCCCGCGCTGACGAGGTTTGGGACGAAGGCGGCGCCGTCACGGCCCTCGCCTCCGCGATCGCCAATCGCGCATCGGGATCGGTCCTTCTGGGCTCGAACACTGGGCAGCGGCGCGTCGTGCTGCGCGATGGCGACATCGTCACGGCGGCCTCGTCCCACGACGCCGAGACGCTCCTCGCGTTTCTCGCGGAGCGCGGTGAAATCGCGCGAGAAACGGCGGCGCGCATGGCCGGAAAGCTACCTCCCTCGGGGCGTCACGCCGGCGCCGCGTTGATTGCCCACGGCCACCTCGGGCAAGACGATCTGTGGCCCGTCCTGCGTGCCCATGCCGAGTGGATCATCGGTCGCGCGATGATCGAGCCGCGTGGCACGTTCAATTTCGAGGACGAGCTGCCCGCGCGCCTCGCCGCGGAGCCGGGGGTCTTCGGCGGGGCGACGGGCGCCGAAGTTTTCGTCGAGCTCGTGCGCCGCGTGATCCCGCCGGCGGTCGCCCTCGAACGCATGGGTGGCGACGCCGCGAAAATCACCGAAGGCGCACGAGCGGCCCTGCTCGGCGAGTGCGCGCTCGCCGAAGACGTTGCCGATCTCGTGCGCGCGGCCGGCGGTTGGAGCGTGGGCGAGGTGCTCGCGGCGAGCGATCCGGAGCTCGTTTCGGTGCTCCACGCGCTGGCCGAGCTGGGCGTGATCAACGTGGTTCGTCCCGCCGAAGGGCCGCCCGGCCCGGGCTCGAAGGGACCCGATCCGATCGACGAAGAGGCCCTTCGGGAGCGCGTCGCGGCTCGGCGCGCGCTCGTCGAAGAGGGCGATTATTTCGCGCTTTTGGGCGTGCCGCGCAGCGCCACCGGCTACGAAATTCGTCGCGCCTACGTCGATCTTCGCAGGGCCTTCGAACCGGCCCGCTTGCTCACCGGCAAAACGGCCGACCTCTTCGACGATCTGCGGCTCATCCTCGAAGTGGTCGACGAGGCCTACGATATTTTGCGCGAGGACAGGCGGCGCGAACGCTACCGGCGCGCCATCGAAGCGGGCCCACCGGGATAGCTTCCGCGCGCGGCAAACCCAGCGTTCATTCGTTGTCGCGCAGCTTGGACTCGAGGCGCGCGACCGTGTCTTCGAGGGTCTCCAAGGACCGTCGCAGGGCCCGCACCTCGTCCACCGTCGCGAGCCCCATGGCCTTGGAAAACTGCTCTTTTTGCTCCGCCGTGAAGGTCGACACGCGCCCGGGCATGGCCATGGCGGTCATCACGAGGCGCATGAAGCGCTCGTCTTGCATCAGCTTGGCGACCTGCGGATTGCTCGCGAGCTTGAGCCCCTCGGCGACGAGCTTGTCCTTCAACGTCATGGCGTAAACCTACCTCGTTATGCGGCCGCGGGGATCGCCGCGCGCGTGATCCTCGCGGAGGTCCACGCGGCCACGAGGGGCCAGATGGTGTGGGGCGCTTCGCGACCCATCAAGATGTCAATGTGGCCGTTGGGGAACGTGCGGTAGGTCTTGTCGCGCGAGCGGCTGCGTTGAAACGCGGGCTCGACGGACTCTTGCGGTGCGAGATCATCGTGGGTGCCGGCGATCACGAGCAGCGGCACATCCATCGCTTCGAAGGCCTCGGCGTACCCCGAGAGGCCCCCCAGGCGATGACCGTTCTCGCGCGACTCGGCGGCGCTCAAGAACATATTTCGCAGCACGGTGATGCTGCCCTGGTCCATCGCCAAGGACATGTGCTGACCGAGCACCTCGGGCTCGATGGCCGAGGGCCGGTAGCCGCGAATCGGCAGGGGAAAAACCGGACTTTCGACGAACAAGCGCATCAAGCGCATGGACTCGCCGAGCCACTTCAATTCGACCTCGCCGTGGCCCAGCGACACGCGCCGATCGACCGCGAGCATGGCCTTGCCGAGGGCACGCAACGTCATCGAGCCGCGACCGAAGTGGTACGGACTGCCGAGGGTCACGACGCCTTCGATCGACGACGCAAGACCAGGAGCCACCGCGTAGCCGATCAGGCCGCCGAGCGAGTGGCCGATGATCGTCACCTTTCGTCCCCCGGAGAGCCTTTGAATTTCGTGAATCGCGGCGGGCACATCTTCGCGGATGTACTCGGACACGTGGCCCGGTCGACGGGCGCCGAGGTGCCGCGAACGGCCGTGTCCGCGCAGATCGAGGTTGAACACATCGAAGCCGGCGCGCGCGAGGTAGCCCGAGAAGCTCCGCGCGGGGAGGTGCCATGCGTAACGGTTTTGACCGTAGCCGTGGATGAGCAGCACGGGCCCCAACGTGCCGTCGCGATCGAGGCTGCGCTTACGGACCATCGCCAGCGGAATGGGCTGCGTCGACGCCACCCCCGCGAAGCGCGTCACCACCAACTCTTTGACGAAACGCCCCTGCTCTCGGCCGTTGACGGCCTGCTTTACTTCGGTGCCGTGCAGGATCATCTCAGCTTAAATACGCACTGATTTGGCCTCTGGGGCAAGTGCGTGACGAACTTTCGACACAAACATGTCTGCGAAAAACCCTTCGCACTGCGCCATTTGTGCGTCGGGTGTTCGCTATTGGCAGGCTCGTGTACCCTCCTGGCACACGTCGGCACGGGCTGCCCGTCCGACGAAGAGGCCCGGTGAGATCATGTCCCTTCGCGTTGTTGTTTCGACTTTATTTTCCGGTCTTTTTGCGCTGAGCGCGCTGACGTTATCGGTCTCCGCCGCGGCACAGGATAACGACGAGGGCTTCGATCAAGACCCGGACGACGTCATCGCCTCCAAGGAGCACCTCGACCAAGAGAAGGGCGACTTGATGCCCGGCGAGAAGCCGAAGAAGACCGACGAGGCTGCGCCCGAGGATCCAACGGCCCACGATCCGAAGGAAGAACCGGGGACGGCCTATACGTTCGTGGGCCTTCGTGTCCGAGACATCGTGGTGCCGAAGTTCATGATGGGGCTCTTCGCGGACGGCGGCTCGACCGTCAACGTTTTCTCGATTGGCCCCGAAGCGTCTTATCGCAAGGACAAGACCGAGTTCGATTTGGCGCTCACCTACGCCGACTACTCGTTCGGCCCGATGTTGTTCAAGGGCAGCGGCGACAACGAGTTTTCGTGGGAAGAGGTCTCATCGTCGCTCAAGACGCTCTACGTCACGCTCGATCTTCTCTACGACATTCCCGTCGTCGACGACTCGGGTCGCTTCTCCGTGCTCGTGGGCGGTGGCGTCGGCATCGGCGTCGTCTTCGGCTCGCTCTATCGCTACCAAGTGCAGCCCAACGTCGGTTACACCGCGCTCGATCCCGAAAACTCGTCGTCGTGGCGTTACTGCGAGACACCGAACACGGGTGTTCCGAATTACTGCGACAACAAGAACAGCCACTACAAAACCCAGGGCTACGAAGAGTCGAGCTGGATCAATGGCGGATCGAAGCCCAACTTCATGCCCTGGATTTCGCTCCCCCAAGTGAGCTTCCGCTACAAGCCCATCAAAGAGGTCCAGACGCGCTTCGATACGGGCTTCTCGCTCACGGGGTTCTTCTTCGGTGGCTCCGCGGGCTACGGCTTCTAGGAGATGTCCGCGCTCACGTTGCCTGCTCGCTACGAGCCGATCGCGCCCCTCGGTAAAGGTGGGGGCGGCGAGGTTTGGTCGGTTCGTGATCGAATCACCGGACGATCGGCCGCGTTCAAGGCCCTCTCCGAAGAGGCCGATGAGCGCGAAGGGATGGCCCTCGTGCGCGAGGCCGTGGCCCTGTCGGGGGTGGAGGGGCTCGGCGTTCCCCGCGTGCTTCGCTTCGGCCGTCTCACGCCCAGCGGTCGCTCTTACATGGTTCGCGAGCTCGTCGAGGGTCGAAGCCTCGCGGACGCGATGGTCACCTTGGAGACGAGCGCGCTCGGCTTGATCGAGGCCGTGGCGCAAGCGGCGGATCAGCTCACCGGCCTCCATCGCGCGCTGCTTTTGCACGGCGATATCAAGCCCGCGAACATCATCGTCGACGACACGGGGCGCGCGTCGCTCGTGGATTTGGGCTTGGCGACGGCGTGGACCGAGGGCGTGCGCCCCGAGGGATTGACGCCGCGTTACGCGGCTCCCGAGCTGTTTCAAGGCGCGCCGCTCACGGTCCGCGTGGAGGTCTTCGCCCTCGGCGCGACCGTCGATCATGTGCTCGAAGGCTGCCGTGAGCGGATGAGCGACGAGGTCGTGCGGGCCCTCGAAGGCGTTGTCGCGCGGGCGATGTCGCTCGATCCGAGCGAGCGCTACCCGAGCGCCGACGAGCTCGCGAGCTCTTTGCGCAGGGCGGCTGGGTTGCCCGAGCCGATGGCCCAGCGTCGCGCGGCGTGGCCCGTCATCGGCCTCGTTGTGCCCGCGAGCCAACTGCTGGCGCGCATCGG
>CAYLJT010000610.1:0-5541 GCA_964383995.1 uncultured Polyangiaceae bacterium | reverse complement strand
GCCACAGGCTCAACAACACCCGCACGCAGTCCGCGTACAGGTTGATCCGCCTCTCCGGCAAACCGCGCTGGCTGCGATGGACCAGGCAGATGATCTGCAACAACAACGGACTTGTCGCCAACCTGGCCAGCCGCTTGCGACGCTCATCGCCCTCAACAAACAGCGCCTTTTCCAGCTCTCCCGCCAGCCGAGCAGCTTCAGCCTCACTTTCGGCTTCAGGTCGGTTGGGCCTGGCCTGCGTTTCCACGGCCTTGTACCACGTACCGATGAAGTGCACCGCTTCGTCTTTGGCAAGGTCTTGCACGTGCAGCTCCAAGAACTTGCCTGACAACACCACGTCGCCGCGGTAGGCCACGTAGCGGCTCGTCAGCAAGAACTGACTCTTCGGTTGGGACGAAAGACAAGCCTCCAACCACCTGGATACCGCCCTTCTTTCAGCCTCTGTACGCACCTCATCCAGGCCATCGATCAACACCAGCAGCTCGTCACGCTTCAGCAGCGCATCAGCAAAGTCAGCCGGCATGTCGATGTCAGGTCGCGCGAGAGCGTCCACCAGAGCCGCCTTTAGCCCCTTGGCGGGCTCTTTCACCGAGCGCAAAGGTACCAGCACGGGGACCATCGCCTTCGGCAAACCAAGGCTTTCTGCGCCCTTTTCGATGCACGCCAGGACGAAGTGCTTGAGCAGCGTGCTCTTGCCACTGCCTGGATCACCCAGCACCACCGCACCCCGCACCTTGCATTTGGCGGCTTGCACAAAGGCTTGGTCGAATGGCACATCCCAGCGAGACTCCATTTCCAGGTGCTCGATGTCTTGACCCCTGCCCATGTGCTTCCAGTCACGGTCGGTGACCGGTCGATAGACGCGGGCCTGCAACGGTACGTAGACCTCGGAGAGGGCGATGGGGATGCGCACCACGTCAGGGGGAAAGCCTGCGACAGGCAAGTGCTCGCAGGCCGCGCGTAGCTTGTGCAGGTAGCGATCCAGATCGGTGTGGGCGGGACCAGGCGGTGCTTCGGTGGAAACGGTGGAAGCCTTGAGGTGCCGCAGGCCGCTTCGACTGACTGCCGCGGCGAGGGAGTCGGCTGTAGTGAAGTAATCGAGGGGCTGACCGGAAAAGCTGTCGCGCAGGGCCTGAAGGGCTTGGACTCGGCGCGCAACCTCCATGATGCCGGCAGCATCTTTCGCTTGAAGCAACCCCTGCTCTTCGCGCGCACCACCCCACGCGTAGTCGTCCTTCACGAAGAACGCGTACACAGGAATCCCAAGCTCGCGCGCCTTTCTGACCTCCATGTCCGTCATCGCCGTGAGCCCGTCACCACCCTGCTCCACCGTGGGCACCCAGCCGTAACGATGGGCGACAATCAGCACGAGCGCAGCGGACTCCGCGACCGCGGCCAAACACTCGACCACAGTCGGCTCGGAACGCGCGCCGAATGTCTCCATACGAATCAGCGCATGACCCAGCCCTTCCACCGCCCTTGACGCGGCTTCGCGGTATTCGCGCAGGTCCTTCTCCGTGGACGAGATGAAGACTGGAACGCGGGGCTTTTGGCTCACCAGGCGATGCTCGCAAACCTCGACGCGCCGGGCAAGAACAAGTGTCACGGGCCGTAACGCGCCCGCGTATCCCAGAAACTCGTTGCGTCGGCCTGGGCTCCTCTGCAACGATGCCCCACCCCCGGACGGCGGGACAGCGGACGACGTTGGGATCGAGACCATGACAACCAAACGCAACGAAAACGAGTGGGACGCGGCGACCTACCACGTCATCTCCAACCCGCAGCTTGCCTGGGGCCTGCGCGTGCTCGAACGCTTGACGCTGCGGGGCGACGAGGTGGTGCTCGACGCGGGTTGTGGGTCGGGACGCTTGTCCGCCGCGTTGCTCGCTCGCATCCCCACGGGGCGCCTGATTGCCGTGGATCGCTCGGAGAACATGCTGTCCGAGGCGCGGAAAAACCTTGCCGCGTTTGGGGAGCGCGTCAGCTACCTGCAGACCGACCTGACCGAGCTGGTCTCCCCTGAACCGGCCGATGTCGTATTCTCGAATGCCACCTTCCATTGGGTGCTCGACCATCCGACCTTGTTCCGCCGCATCTTCGCGGCTCTGCGCCCGGGCGGGCGCCTTCATGCCCAGTGTGGAGGTGCCGGCAACCTGGTGCAGATCCACGCCTTCGCCGAGGAGGTTCGGCATGACGCGGCCTTTTCCAAGTGGTTTGCGGGCTGGAGCGAGCCTTGGGAATTTGCTAGCGCGGAGCTTACGCGCGAACGCCTGCAGGCGGTAGGATTCGTGGAGGTGGACACCTCCCACGAAGACGCGCCGACGCCCTTCGAAGATGCCGCCAGCTACCGCCGGTTCATCGCCAGCGTGGTGCTTCGGCTTGATCTCGGGCGGCTTCCCGACGAGGCCACACGGAGCGCGTTTCTCGACGACGTCGTGGCCAAGGCAGGTCGGGCTAGCCCGCCGTACACCTTGGATTACCGCCGGCTCAACCTGTCTGCACGGCGGCCGGCGTAACGGCTTGCCGCTGCTCTACTCCAAAACACCGTCGCTCGACTCCACAGGAACGCACTCGGTCGTCGAGTCGCCTGGCGTAAACACAATGGCGATCTGACACATCTCGTCACTGGCCTTGAAGCCCCAATGCACGTCGACGTCGGTCGGATTGTCGTAGTCGCAGCGAAACTCGAAGCCCTGCCCCGCCGGCACGTGGAGCGGCTCCGCTGTGAAGTCTTTCAGCTCAGGAGAGACCCAGTCGAGGGCCTCGTAGATTTGCTCTCCCACGTTGCTCCCGTCGTACAGCGAGATGGCGGTCGAGCGGGCCAATTGATGGGTGTGCGAGGCTAGAAACAACACGTCGGCGTCGGCGTTCATGACACAACGCGTCCACTCGACGGCCTGGGACTTGGCGGGGATGTTGATGTTTTTGTCTCGGACAGCGCCGCCCCAGATGTTGCCGGTCACCTCGCCCCCAGGGATGGTGTAGGCGTTGACCTTGGAGAACACGGCGACATCCTCGGTGGAGGTGTTCACGTAGTGAATCTCGTGGATGATATCGATGCCCGGGGGCAACTGGGCCACGATGCCTGGCGGAAGGGAGATGGTCTCGTTCGCCGTCTGACTGGCGAAGATGATGACCGAGTCTTCCATGATCGCCGGGTTGTTGTCGTAGAGGTCGGCGCAGTCGTGGAGGCCTGGCGGTAGCTTGGTATCGCTGAAGACCATGGTGCCGATGTCCATGTGGTGGATGCCCTGCGTCTGGACGGCCTCCACACGGTTGACGAAGGAGAAGCCGCTGGTGGGAATGGTACCTACGAGGCACTTCCACATTTCGGAGGAGGCTGGCGCCACAGCTTCCATCGCCAACTGAAAGCCCTCGCCCTCGGCGGGCGGAGGTAGCGGGTCGCTCGGGCCTGCGCTGCCCGTCGAGGTGTCGTCCGAGCCGCAACCGCACAGCACCGCGGAACATACCAACATGCACGTCGCAAACCTCATGGAACCTCCGGGCCCCAAGACTACGAGCGCCCTGCCCCCGCTGTCAATCCGCGCCGCCTGACGCGGAGGCCATGCCGGGCGCGGGAAGTTTGCGCAGCCCGCCTGATAAATGGCGTACACTCGGAGCACGACCCAACCATGGTGGCGCCGCCCGACCCGCCGACATCCGCGAACGAGCCGTTCCTGGCGCGCTTTCGTCGTCGCGCGCTCACCATTCCCGGCCTCGGGCTGGCCTTCGTCTTGGTCGTCGCAACCCTCCCGGCGCTGCTGCTGGTGGCTCTTTTGCTAGACCTGACCCGGCCCTCGACGCGTTTTTCGTTGCTTCGCCTGACGCTCTTCCTGGTCGCCTTCCTTGCCACCGAGACGGTGGGGCTGGCGCTCCTTTTCGCCACCGGAATTCTTACCCTGGGCTCGCCGACGCGTCGACAAGACCTCACCTGGCCGGTGCAACGCCTGTACACGCGCATGCACATGGCAGCCGCCTCGCGGCTGTTTGGCCTGCGGTTTCGAACGGAGGGCGACGACTTGGGCGCGGAGGGTGGACCCGTGGTTGTGCTGGTGCGCCACGCGAGCCTGGTGGACACGCTTGTTCCTGGGGTCTTCTTGGCCAATCGACACCACCTGAAGCTGCGCTACGTGCTAAAGCGCGAGCTTCTGCTCGACCCTTGCCTGGACGTGGCGGGACATTGGCTACCCAACCACTTTGTACGTCGAGATGGCTCCCACAGCGACCAGGAGATTCAGGCGGTTGGCGCCCTGAAACGCGGCATCGGCTCCGACGAAGGCGTGCTCATCTACCCGGAAGGGACGCGCTTTTCTGCGCAAAAAAGGCGAGTTACCCTGGAAAGACTTCGCGACGACCCGGCTCTGCACGGGCGCGCGTCACGACTCCGGCACCTTCTTCCCATCCGCCCCGGGGGCGTCCTCGCCCTGCTGGAGCAACCTCCGGTGTGCGATGTCTTGTTGCTGGGCCATCACGGCCTGGAGGGTCTCACCACCCTGCGCGAAATTGCGAACGGCTCGCTCGTCGGTCGCACCATCCATGTCAAGCTCTGGCGCGCCCGGGCGGCCGACATCCCCTCCAGCCCGGAGGCCCGGCTCGACTGGCTTTCGGACCATTGGCAAACCGTCGACGACTGGCTCGCGAGCTTTCCCCCCGAGGGACCTTCCCATGCCTGAATCTTCCTATGCCCTTTCGGCCATGCTGATCGGCGCCTCCATGGTGCTCTTGTGGCTCCTCAGCCTGCGTCTTCGCGACGTCAGCATCATCGACATCTTCTGGGGCCTCGGCTTCGTGCTGGTCGCCTGGACCACCTGGTTCAAAACAGACGGCGAATCCCTGCGTCGGCCGCTGCTCGTCGGTCTTACCACGCTGTGGGGCGTTCGCTTGTCAGCCTACCTGGCCTGGCGCAACATCGGCCACGGTGAAGACGCACGCTACGCGGCCATGCGCGCCAAGCGACCCACCACCTTCCCCTTCATCAGCCTGTTCATGATCTTTGGTCTACAGGGCTTGTTGGTCCTGCTCATCTCCATGCCCACCCAGGCGGCCCTGCGCGCCGCGGGTGATTCCGCGCTTGGCGTCTTGGACTACCTGGGTGCCCTGGTCACGCTGCTGGGCATCGCCTTCGAAGGCATCGGCGACGCGCAGCTCGCGCGCTTCAAGGCCCGACCGGAGAACAAAGGCAAGGTCATGAACCGCGGGCTTTGGCGCTACACGCGCCACCCGAACTACTTCGGTGACTTCTTGATGGTTTGGGGTCTGTACTTGGTCGCAGTCTCGGGTGGACAGGCCTGGACGGTGTTTGCACCCCTCGTCATGTCGTTTCTCTTGCTGCGTGTCTCCGGGGTCACGCTGCTCGAGCAAACCATGGCCAAGCGCCCCGGCTACGCCGAATATGTCGCTCAAACCAGCGCGTTCTTCCCCTGGCCCCCTCGCAAAACATGAGCGCCCCGTGGGCCCGTTACGGCGTCTCGGCGCCCAAGCCGAACAGACCGCCGGTGAACGAAATTCCACCGATGAGCCCGCCGTCCTGGCCCACGACGC
>CAYLJT010000609.1:0-5555 GCA_964383995.1 uncultured Polyangiaceae bacterium | reverse complement strand
CGCGATCGTCTTCGGATCGGGCCGAGTGCGCCTGCCGACCATGATCCGCACGGGCTTCGTGCTCGACGTGGCGGCGGCGCTGTTTACGGCGGTGTACTGCTATCTCTACGCAGCGGCGGTGTTGGGATAAGGCGACCTTGCCCGACGCTCAGAGCAGCTCCAGGAAGGCGACCAGATCGGCCTTGTCCTGGGCGGTGAGGATGAGGGGCGGATCACCGTCGATGTTCACGTCGGTGGCGATGGCGAAGAAGTCGCCGTAGTGATCCATCACCTCCGCCAAGGTCTTCCTGGACGCGTCGTGGAAGTAGGGCGCTGTGTTCTTGATGTTCCAGAGCGGTGGGATCTTGAAGTTCGAGAACTGACCGAAGGGAAACGGCGTAAAATTGCCGTTGATCGTGGAAATTCCAGGGTCGGGGCTCGACATCACGGTGGAGCTTCCGTCCGGGTTGTGGATGACGAAATCGTAGATCGGGTTGCCGGCATGATTCAGCTCGGACACGAGGACCGACTGGAAGCGCGTACCTTGGGGGACGAAGAACGGCGGGACGGGCAGGGGGTTGAAGCCGTTGCTCTCGTCGAGCAGAGGGCCGCTGTGGCAGATGGCGCACAGACCTTGCCGCGAGCTCTGCGCGTTGAGCTGCGGGTTGATGGGGACGTTGTCGAAGAAGGCGCGACCTCGGATCTCCGACGGCGTGGTGCCCGCGGGCAGCTCGGGCGCAGGCCCTCCCTCGAAGTAGTCTTGCAACTTCTTCGAAGAGAAGAAGCCCTTCGTAACCTGGTGCTCGGCGATCAGGTCAAGCTCGGCCGCCGTCGGCTCGACGGCATTCTCGGCATGATCGTGGATGGCGCCCAGGGCCTGATCTTGGAGGTCTGCCGCGCGGCCGTCGTACATCAGCACGGGGTCCAGGCCGGGCGTGTTCAAGGTGGTCGGCACGCCGCGCCGCACCACCACGCTGGTCGCCGTCGGGTCGTTGGCCAGGGTGACGTTGGGAGGCAGTGGAATCCGGATCAGGAAGGTGGCGTCCGCGAGGATGCGGCTTACGCCGTTGCCCTGAAAGTCGTCGCTGCCATCGTGCAAGAACAGCGGGTCACCCGGATCCTCCGCGAGGCGCGCGGCGACGTCCTGCGGTGAGATGGTGCCCGTCTCCTTCCCATGGCAGGTCGCGCAGGTCCGGCCGTTGCCGCCGAACGTCTCCTCTTCGAAGAGGCGTCGCGCCTCATGCTTGGCGGTCCCCGTCATGGCGAGGGTAGCCTCGTCCAGATCCTCCCCATCGACGGTCACGGCGCCGGTGCAGCCGACGAGCAGGGCGAGAGGAAGGAGATACGAGAGGTGCGTCCGGTGGTCCATGGTTGCTCCTTGGTTGGCCTCCGAAGCTACACCGTGCGCCGCCCCCCCTCGCTGAGCGCTTCGTGAGCAAACCGTGAGCAGGCCCAGACGGGCGTGCGGCGCCTTACTCTCGCTTGGGCACGGCGCGGTAGACGGTCAGGCCGCTGCCATCGCCGATCACCACATCGGGCAGGCCGTCACCGTCCACGGCGCCCACGGCGATGACAGGCCCCGCCGGCAAGGAGTCGACGACCTCGGGCGTGTTGAAGCTCCTGTCCTTCGTCTTCAGGTTCGACAGGTAGGTGAAGTCGCCCGAGGAGAGCAGGGCCTCGAGCTCCGGGTCGGCGTCGAGGTTGCCGAAGGCGGCGCCGAACACGTAGTCGTCGGTCACCGTTTCGTCGAGGGGGTAGGCGGGCACCGGGATGGTCGACGACGCCTCGGCCGAGAGGACCCCCGTGCCGTCGTTCCAATAGACCACCACCTCGGTGCTGAAGTTCGTGGGGTCGGCGTAGACCACGTAGAGATCCTTCAGGCCGTTGCCGTCGATGTCCGAGACACCCGCGTGCAAATTCAACGTCCGCTGGGAGTCCACCGTGATGTAGTCGGCGTCCGCGAGGGGCTTGCCGGAGGCCTGACCTCGGCGCAGGAAGGCCAGTGCGCGCGCCGAGCCAATGGTGTCGGCGGCCGAGACGTCGGGCACCAGCGCCACCACCTCGTCGAGCCCGTCGCCATCCAGATCGATAGCGACGACGTCCGCCACGTTGCGCAGGTAGAGGTCGGCCAAGAAGGGGAAGGGCATGATGATGCTCGCGTCCTTGCTGGAGGACAGCTCCGCTTCTTGCGCCGCGTCGATCCAAAAGAACCTCGCTTCGAGGTCGGTGACGTCAGTCCCCTCCCCACCGAACCGGAAGGTCAGGGCCCCGATACCGTCGTGGTTGGGGGTCGCGAAGGGACCTTGCGTCACGCGCACGGGGAGGTAGAGAAACTCCTCCGCCTGGGTCAGATCGCGCCCGACGAAATGGGGAGAGACCAAGAGCCGGCTCCCCGTGCCAGTAAACAACAGGATGTTGGCGGACAGGGGCTCACCCCGCTCGGAGATGACGACCAGATCGTCCACACCGTTCGGCCCCGCCGGGAACGTGCCGAGGCGGGCCGAGACGACGCCGCTCATGGTGTCCAGGCGGCCCATGCGGATGGGCGGATCGGGGGGCGCGAAGGCCTTGCCGTACATGACCGACAGCGAGTCCCCGGACGTGTTGAGGGGGGCGTCGGGGTCCGCCGTCGACAGCTCGGCGAAGGCCAGATCGTTGATCAAATCGCCGTCGAAGTCCCCGACGGCGAAGTGGTCGACCGGCCTCTGGGTGGCCACCGGAAAGGGGTTCAGGTAGTCGCCTCCCGTGCCCAGGTAAAACGACAAACCGGACACGTCTTTGGAGCCCGCGACCACGTCGAGCAGGCCATCGCCGTTGAAGTCTTCCATGACAGCGTCGCTGAAATACGAGCTGTTTGGCACGTAGACGCTTGCGCTGGTCCCTCCTTCGGTGGTGACGAACACGCCTTCGGGCGTCACCGCGTCGTAGTAGCCGTCGTTGTTCAAGTCCCCAAAAACAAGCGGCAGCGGCGAAGGTGCCCCGGTGTCGATCCCGGGCGTGCAGAGGTCCGCGGACTTGTCGGTGATGTCGATCAGGACGGCGTCGCCCGTGATCGTCGTAAAGGTCGGATCGGTGGAAAATTGCAGGGTCCCTTGGGCGTCTACCACCCCCAAAGAGAGGTACAGCGCGCAGCACCTTTGCCCTCCGGGGTTGGGATCGGGGCAGGTGACGGAGCCCCCTGCGAGGATGTCGCTCACACCGTTTCCGTCGATGTCGACGAGGTGCGTTCGCCCAAAGAGCTTGCCATCGGCCGGCAGGTCGATGAGGAACGGGTTCTCATTGGACAGCGGCGAGCACGGCGTAAAAACGACCAGTCGGTCATCATCGGTGTAGCCCAATACCGCGGAGTCGCAGGACAGCTCGGGGCTGAGGCGACCCGTCGTCAACCGCCCGCCCGTGAGCTCGTCCGGGCCTTTTTTGATGCTGAGCACCGTCTGCGCGTCGGTGTCGCCCTGCACGCGCGCCACAGCGTAACCCCCCAGGACAGGGATGATCGCGTAGAGCTCGTCGTCCGGCTCGTCGGGCACCCCGTCCATGCTGAACATGTAGAGCTCGGACGCCGACTGGGCTTCCGTCGTGAAGAACGGATATTGCGTCGGGCTCAAGACGCGACCGGTTTGACCGCGCATGACGCCGAGCCCGTAGCCCGCCGAGATCACGAGATCGGCGCGACTGTCCCCGTCGGTCAACTGGCCTGTGGCGTGGGCCAAGAGGGGCGCTTCGAGGGACGCGGTCTTCGTGACGACGCCGGCCGAGTCGAAGTAGTGGACGCGCTGAACGGAGCTGCCTTCGGCCACGACCTCGTCCCTGCCATCACCGTCGAAATCGGCGAGCGAGAAGCTCAAGGCCTCTTCTTCGATGAGGTTTCCGAGGGGCGCGAAACTGCCAGTTGCGACGCGGCACAGGCCGTCGCCGCCGCAGGCCCAGCCATTCGGGCAAACGTGAGCTCGACCCTTGGCGTCGGTCAAGCAGTCGAACCGACAACCGTTGTCCTCGTCGGGGGAGCGACAATACGTGCCCTCCTCCGCGGCGAACGTATCGCAGTCCTCGCTGCTGCGCTCCACGATGGCGTTTCCGCAGGTGTTCTTGCCGATGCCCGGCAAGTCGACACACGCCCCGGTGGCGAAGGTCGCCGCGAGAAGAAACACGGGGAGGGCTCGCGGGGAAAAAGAGCGGTGCACCATGGCGCGCCTATCGGACACGGCATCGCACGATTCGTCAACGTCCGAAGCACCTCCGCCGCGCCGCCGTGGTAAGGACGAGGCCCATGAACCCCATGTCGGACCCCGCCTCGCCGCGTCTGCACGCGGTTTTTGCGTCAATCGCCCTCCTTGGCCTGGCTGCGTGCTGCCCGCCCCCCGCGGAGCCGGAAGCGCCCGTCGCTCCGCCAGCTTCCGCCGCGCCCGTGCCGCCCGCGCCGCCGCCCGCGCCGCCTGCGCCCGCCGCGAAGGCGCCACCGCGCGCCGACGGCTCGCTGATCCCCCGGGAAATCCTGTTCGGGAACCCCGAACGGGCGCGCCCGCGCCTCTCCCCCGACGGCAAGAAGCTCGCGTTTTTGGCCCCCAAAGACGGCGTCCTCAACGTGTGGGTCGCCCCCGCCGACGACCCCGCCGCGGCCAAGGCGGTCACCGACGAGAAAAAGCGCGGTATCCGCAACTACGACTGGGCCTACACCAACAAAGACATCCTGTTCCTCAACGACGTCGGCGGCGACGAGAACTGGCATGTCTTCAAGGTCGACGTCGACAAGGGCACGAGCGTCGATCTGACCCCCTACGCCAACACGCGCGCGCAAATCGAGCGCTTGTCTCCGACAATCCCGGGGGAGGTCTTGCTCGGCCTGAACGACAGAGATCCCAAGCACCACGACGTCTACCGCGTCCCCCTCGACGGAAAGCCGCGCAAGCTCGTGTTTCAAAACGACGCGGGCTACGCCGGGTTCGTCGTCGACGACACGTATGCGGTCCGCCTGGCCAACATGATGCGCCCGGACGGTGGCAGTGACTACGTCGACCCCAACGCCAAGGCTGGCAGCGCGCCGATCCTCTCGATCGCCAACGAAGACTCGCTGACCACGCAGCCGTTCGGCTTCGACGCCACGGGCAAGACGCTTTATTTGGTCGACAGCCGGGGCCGCAACACCGCGGCGCTCTTCGCCTGGGATTGGGCCACCAAGAAGGCTACGCCGCTGGCCGAGGACGCCAAGGCCGACGTGGAAGACGTCATCATGCACCCGAAGACGGGCAAAGTGCAGGCGGCCAGTGTCACGCGCGAGCGCCGCACCTGGCAGACGGTAGACAAGTCGATCCAGCCCGACCTCGACTACCTGCGCACCGTCGCCGATGGTGAGATCGATGTGGTCAGTCGCTCCCTCGACGACAAGCGCTGGATCACGGCCTACATCATGTCCGACGGCCCCGTGCGCTACTTCCTCTACAACCGCGACAAGAAGAGCGCCCAGTTCCTCTTTACGAATCAAAAGGCCTTGGAGGGCCTTGGCCTCGCCAAGATGATGCCCGTCATCATCAAGTCGCGCGACGGCATGGAGCTCATCAGCTACCTGACCTTGCCACGAG
>CAYLJT010000608.1:0-5560 GCA_964383995.1 uncultured Polyangiaceae bacterium | reverse complement strand
TGGACCACCTTGTCCTCGGACAGACCGAGCTTGGTCGCGACGAGCTGGTTGATGCGCATGTTGGCTTGGTGCGGGACGAACAGATCCACGTCGCTCACCTTCATTTCGGCTCGTTGCAAAACCTCGTGAGCGACCTCGGGCATCTTCTCGGTAGCCCAGCGAAACACCTGTTTTCCGTTCATCGCGGGGTAGTGCTCGCCGCGCTCGATCATCTCGTGGGTGAGCCGCGGGATGCGACGGGACGCGGGGGCAGGGAGCCAAAGGTGCTCGGCCCCGGAGCCGTCCGCGTGCAAGGCGATCGAGAGAATGCCGCGGTCGTCGCTCGCGCTCGGCCCCACCAACGCGGCGCCCGCGCCGTCGCCGAACAACACCGCCACGTCGCGACCGCGCTCGTTCAGCTCGACGCCCGTCGAGTGGACCTCGCTGCCGACCACCAAGATGTTTCGATAAGCGCCCGTCCGCACCCAAGCGTCGGCGATGCTCAGGCCGTACAGAAAGCCGCTGCACTGGTTGCGTACGTCGAGCGCGGGCACACCGGGCAAGCCGAGCTTGTTCCCCAAGAAGCAGCCGGAGCCGGGGAAGTTCACGTCGGGGCTCAACGTGGCGAAGATGATCATGTCGACGTCGGCGAGCGATCGCCCCGCGCGCTCGACCGCCATCTTGCAAGCGGGGACCGCGAGGTCGCTCGCGCCGATGCCGTCTTCTTCGATGAAACGCCGTTCTTTGATGCCGGTGCGCTGCTGAATCCACTCGTCGCTGGTCGGCATCAACTTCGCGAGATCGTCGTTCGTGACGACCTTGCTCGGGACATAGTGGCCAACCCCCAGAATTGCGGACCGTTTCGGTAGGCTTTGCATGGCGATCCGGTCCTAGTGTTTCGACTGGCGTGGGAAAAGGCCGGAAATCGCGACGCGACGCGTCAGCCGGGGCGGCCGGCCGCGGGTTCCTCGGCGGTCCCTTGCGGCGTGGGCTCGCCGACGGACGCGAACTGACCTGCTCCAGCCGCGTGGCGCGCAAGGCGAGCTTTTTGGCGCCAGTTGCAACTGGCACATACGACGTGAGCGCCTAGGGTGATGCTCGTTGTCAATAACCAGTCAGGGGAAATTACCATGAAGAAACTCGCCCTCTTGAGCCTACCCGTCTTTCTCTTCAGCGCGGCGGCCGACGCCGCCTCGGCGGCCAACATTGGTGTCAGCCTGACAGCGCCGTCGGGCACGCACGTCTACGAGTCAGGCACCTATTCGATTCAAGTCAGCAACACCGGAAACCGCAACGCTTCCAATGTCTTTTTGGACATCCAGCTGCCCGAGACCCACACCAGCCCAACGGTGCATATCATGGGCGATCTGGGCACCTACTCCTCGACGTGTAGCCTCTCGGGCACGGCCCTGACGTGCTCGCTCGGGACGATCAACAAGGGCACATCGAAGACCGTGTCATTCGATATCGCCATGCCCTACAGCACCGCAGCGCTCATCATCGACGCGGACGCGACGACCTCCACCCCCGAGTCCAACTACGCAAACAACAGCCTCAGCTACACAGCCTCTCCCCTGACCTACGACGTCCCGATCGCAGCCCCGCTGGCGGTCACCAACAGCCACTGCACGGGTCAGAACCTGACCTCGTACTTCGAGTGCGCGCTTTACCCAAGCTCGATCAGCTCGTTCGACAGCGTGCTAGAGACGGACGGCAGCATCACAATCGTGGGCGCGCCTCCTGGGACCGTCGGCACCTGGACGTTGACAGCGCCCGACGCTCTTTACATCGAGTATTCGGACCTCAGCGGCCCTATTGGCACCCTCGACGCCCGCGGCGTGGATGGTGGTTGTTTCGAAGGACCCATGACCTTTCCAGGCAGCCCCTGGGTGGCAATCTACGAGATCTGCCCTCAATAGCCGAATAGCTGCGCGCGGGCCGCGTGGAAGGACACGGGCCCGCGGCGCTCGCGACAGGTTTGCGCCCGATCCCATTTTTGCGCTCTTGTGTGTAAGGCGGCGGGCTCAGGAAGAGATCGTTTCAGCTCATTGCACTTGATCTGCGGCCGTAAAACCCGCAAGCTTCAGGCTCGGGCGTGGAGCAGGTCGGAGCTCCGGTGGTCGCCCGCTGGAGCGCCCATGACCTTGACCGCCGATATCGTGGCCGAGCTAAAGCAGTTCTTGATGCAAGAGCTCCACGTGCGGGAGGACGCTCTCGACCCGGACACCAACTTGATCGAAACTGGCGTGCTCGACTCCATTTCCTTCATCGCCATGGTCTCCTTCATGGAAAAGCGAGTCGGGAGGTGGGTTCCAGACGAAGAGCTGGTGTCGGAGAACTTCGTATCACTTCGCACAATGAGCAACTTGATTGCGCGCATCGACGCCTTGGCTCGGCAACCGAGCGGAGCTCCGTAATACCTTGAGCGCATCGAGCCGAATGAACCGATGCGTTAGAATACCCACGCCAGGGCGGCCCGGAGGCGCGCGAGCTCGGCAGTTTGCACGCCCTGGATCTGCGCGATGAGCTGTTCGGCGTCGGCCGCCAGGACCTCGGCAGTCGGAAACCTTCCCTCGGGTGTCTTGGCCCGGCAACGCCGTACGAGCCCCACCAAGCGGTCGACCTCCGCGGCGCGCAGACCTTCCCGTTCGGCCGCATCGCGAAGGCGTGTGTCCGAGTCAAGCTCGGGACGGCCGCCGGTCAGGAGCTCGTACAAAAGAACGCCCAACGAGTACTGATCGGCCCGCGCGTCCACCTCTTCGCCACGTGCCTGCTCGGGCGCGGCATAGCCCGCTGTGCCGGAGAAGCGCTTGGGCGTGCCCCCCGGACCGGCGCCCGCCGCGCCGCTCGCGAGGCCGAAATCCACGAGCTTTGCCGCCCCCGACGGCTCCAGCATGACATTTTCTGGTTTGATGTCGCGGTGGACGATGCCTGCCTGATGGACGGCATGGATGGCGCGAGCCACCTGAACCACGATGCGCAGCGCCTCGCACACGGGGAAGCCCTCGGGGAAGCCCTGCGCCAAACGGGAGCGCAGGCTCTGACCTTGCACGAGCTCCATGGCAATGAAGATCCTACCCTCGATCTCCCCCACGTCGTAGATGGTGGGTAGACCTGGATGGTTAGCCGCCGTCGCCGCGCGCGCCTCGGCGATCAAGCGCTGGCGCTCCACCTCGGTCGCCTCGGCGCCGCTCGGCAGCAGCTTGAGCGCGACTCGCCGCGCCAAGAGCTCGTCTTCGGCCTCCAGCACCGCGCCCATCCCACCCCTCCCCAGCTCTCGAACGATGCGATACCTTCCTAGCCTTTCTCCCTGGCAAGGTCGACTGGCGACCCGGTCGACGGGGGGCGCGTGGGCCACGGCCTTCAGGAATCTCCGTGCCGCTTCGCTCTGGTCGTCGTCGCCAGAGACGGTGCTGAAAAGCACGAGGTCTTCGGTCTTTGTGGAGGGCGGAGGGGGTTCGCTCGGGGCAGCATTGGAGCAGGGAGACGGAAGGTCAGGGAGAGCGTTCCAGGATGCACCGACCGGTTCCCTCATGGTGACTCCCTCGCTGGCGCGAACATGCCTCGGCGCTGCCCCTCGGCGAGGAGACGCGCGCGAATCATCTGGAATCGACGGCGAAGGCGCGCGCTCTCCCGCGCAAGGGTCGCTACCGTTGCGCCTTCGCCGAGGAAGATCCGCGCCAGCTCGGACCAGGGTAGACCCCGATCGACCCGCAAGACGAGGAGCTCCTGATCCTCCAAGGACAGGATATTTCGCAGCTCGGCCAACGAATGGGGCCCCTCGCTCCGAAGGCAAGAGAGGGTCGGTTCGCGAGCCTCCGCGGGGGCGTTCCACGCTGCGGCGCTCTCGGAGAGCGGCACCAAGCGGTGGCGGCGGCGGGCCTCGTCACGGCGGAAGCGGGCGGAGTGGCTCCGCGCCAGGACGTAGAGGTAGGTTCGCAGGGAAGAACGCCAGCCGAAGGTCGGCAAGCTCTCGAGGAGCTTCTCGCCAACGATGCTGAATACCTCGTGCGCATCGTCGGAGCGGGAATGGAAGGCGCAGAGGTAGCCGAGCAGCTCGGGACCGTAACGACGCAACGCGGCCTCGACGGCCGCGCGGTAATCGCCGAGGACGCATCGCGCATGAATGGCCTGTTCCGCATCGGGAACGATAGAGGATGCACCATCGGCGTACGCCACGTCGGGCCGGGAGCAACCCCCGTGCCTTCCAAAATTCCTTCGAAATAGGCTTTCTTTTGTGCAAGTCGTAAATTTTGTGACGAGCGACCTTCACGAAACGAGGGCCGCGGGATCTACCTCGCAGGTGGCCAGGTGTCCGTCCTTGTGAGGTTTTTGGAATGAAGAGCGTGCCCTGCATCTCAGTCTTGAGCTTTGTCTTGCTTTCAGGCTGTGGCGACGACACCGTAACGCCGACTCAGGCGTCGACGACCAGCACAACCACGACGAGCTCCGGCGCAGGTGGCGCGGGGGGTGGTGGCGGGGGCTCCGGTGGCGGACACGACATCGCCTGGTCACCCTGCCCCCTCGACAGCAACGCCAGCTCCGGCAGCGACGCGGAGTGCGCCCTCGTGGCGATGCCCGCGAAGTGGAGCGACCCAGACGCGGGCACGATCGACGTGTTCGTGAAACGCAAGCGCGCGACCACCTTGCCAAGCCGTGGGCAGATTTGGTTCCTCAACGGCGGTCCAGGCTATTCGGGCGCGGATTTCGAGCCGCTCGCGCAGAACATCGCAGACATCGATCCGACCATGGATGTCTACCTTCCCGACCACCGCGGCGTGGGTCGATCGAGCCGCCTTGGCTGCCCCGAAGCGGAAGACGCGGCGAGCCCCGGCGGGACGTCGATTACCACCGCGGAGATGCCCGCCTGCCTTACCTACCTCAAGAGCACCTGGGGCGAGAAACTGGATGGCTTCTCCACGACCAACGCGGCGCGCGACCTCGGCGAGCTGATCGAACGCACGCGCTTCGATAGCGGCTTTGTGGCCGTCTACGGCGGCTCCTACGGCTCGACTTGGGCCAACCGCTACATGCAGCTTTATCCGGATCAGGCCGCGTCCATCATCCTCGACGCGGTCGCCATCACAGGCCCGCTTTCGCAAATCGACCCCTGGTTCTTGGACTTGGGCCAAAGGTGGATGGACCGCTGCGGCACCGACGCGCTGTGTAGCCAAAAACTGGGCGCAGACCCGTGGGGGAAGATGACCGACACCTTGAATGCCTTTGCGGGTGGATCCTGTCCAGCCATCGCGAACCTCGGCTACGATCGGCTCTTGATCGCCAGTTTGGCGGGCTACTTCTTCTATGATTACAACCTGCGAACCTTGATTGCGCCCATGATCTACAGGCTCGATCGCTGCGCGGCCGAGGACGCCGCGGCCTATACGGCGCTCGCCACGGCCCTGTCTGGCCCTGCCCCAAAGGACAACATTTCGGGTTATTTCTCGATCATTCTCAGCGCGCACGTCGCGCTCTCGGAGATGTGGGAAGATCCGGGGCCGACGGTGGAAGAGCTTCAGTCGGCCTACGCCACAGCCAATGTGGTTCATGGACTGGCCCTCACCTTCGTCGGCTTCGACAC
>CAYLJT010000607.1:0-5594 GCA_964383995.1 uncultured Polyangiaceae bacterium | reverse complement strand
TGAACGCGGTCGAGGACTACTTGCATACCGACGCGAGCATCAACCCCGGAAACTCAGGCGGGCCGCTCGTCAACCTCGACGGGCAGTTGCTCGGTATCAACACCATGATCGTGAGCCGCGGGCAGGGCATTGGGCTCGCCGTCCCCTCGCGCATGGCGAGGCGCGTCGCCGATCAAATCTTGAAGAGCGGCCGCGTCGATCGGGCCTGGATGGGCCTCGGCATTCAGGATCTGACGCCCGCGCTTGCGAAGGAAATTCAGGGCTCGCCCGCGACGGGCGCCCTCGTCAACTCGGTGTCTCCCGGAGGGCCCGGCTCCAAGGCCAACCTCGAGCCCGGCGACGTCGTCAGCCAGTTCATGGGAAAGCCCGTGATCGACGCTCAAGACGTCATCCGCGAGGTGTTCTTCCACGACGCGGGCGAAGTTGTGACCCTCGAGGTCGTGCGCAAAGGGAAGCGTTACCAGACGCGGGTCACCCTCGAATCGCGCAACGAGCCGCCTCCCCCGGCGATCCCCGTACAGACCCAAGCGCCGGCCTCGCCGGGGCTCGGCATCGCCCTGCGCGACGTCACCGAAGTGCGCCCGCCTGCCGGCCGCAAACCGCGCGTGTTGGCGCAGGTCGTGGGCGTCGTCCCGGGCTCCCAAGCCGATCGTTCGGGCCTCGCCGTGGGCGATGTGATCATCGAGGTCGACGGTGTGCGCGAGCCCAACACGGCGCAAATCCAAGCCGAAGCGAAGGACGGGCACACGCTCTTGCGGGTGCAAAGGCAGAACGCGACCTTCTACGTAGCCGTGCAATAGGCGCGGATTTAGCGCTTGGCAGCGCCCCTTCGTGGGCGCAAGACAGGGCCATGTCGAAGCACGAAGCGACCATCCAGTGGACCCGCGGCGACGCGGCGTTCACCTACGAAGCGTACGTACGCGACCACCTGTGGACGTTCGGCACGGGCTCCTCCGTAAAGGCGTCTGCGGCCGTCGATTTCAAGGGCAATCCCGAGCTCATGAACCCCGAAGAGGCGCTCGTCGGGGCCCTGTCGAGCTGCCACATGCTCACCTTTTTGGCCATCGCCGCGCGCAAGGGGCTCATCGTCGAGAGCTACGTCGACAAGGCTGAAGGCGTGCTCGAAAAGAACGCCGAAGGCCGTCTCGCGGTGACGCGCGTGACCCTGCGTCCTCAGGTCGTCTACAGCGGCCCGGCGCCGAGCGCGGAGGACGAAACGAAGCTCCACGATTCGGCGCATCGCGGCTGCTTCATCGCGAACTCGGTGAAGACCGAGGTCGCCATCGAGCCCCTGCGCGGTTGAGCGAGCGGCGCCATCACAACGCCCGCCGAACGGTCTTAGCGTCCGCTCGACGTCGCGAGATGGCGCTGCAATTCCGCTTCAAACGCCGTCCGCGTTCCATGGACGTGGAGGTTCTTCAAGATGGCCTGGGCCGCGTCGACCGCGGCCACGATGATGCGTGAGCGCACCAAGATGTGCGACACCGTGACGTTGCGGTAGGTCACCGCGAGCTGCGTGAGGCGAAGGCGCGCTTCGATCTCGTAGTCGGTCAGCTCCTCCCAATCGTGCAGGGCCACGTGCGTCGGCCGCGCGCGCACCATCTGCTCGGTCGCATCCTCCAGCGCGCGCGCGCAGCTCGTCGTCATCTTGCCGACGGCGCGCGTGATGACGAGCCCGCTTGGCTTGGTCCACAAGGCCATCGCGCCGTTGGCGCCGCGCGTGATGCGCGCATCTTCGATCGGCAGGCCCGGGTACGAGCCGAGGGGAAACAGCGTCATGCCTTCGCTCAGAGTAACCGCTCTTCCAGGATGTGCCTCCCCGGAGCGCTCGGCTTCGAGTATCGAAGGCCCATGCCGACCCCCACGCTCATCACGATTCGCGCGAGCCACTACTGCGAAAAGGCCCGTTGGGCCCTCGATCGCGCCGGCGTCGGTTATCGAGAAGAGGCCCATCCACCGCTGTTTCATCTGCTCGCGACCGTGCCCCGCGGAGGACGCTCGGTGCCCGTGTTGGTGACCCCCCACGGTGTGCTGAAGGACTCGGTCGCGATTCTTCAGCACGCCGATCGCTTGGGACCCATCGAAAAGCGGATCTATCCCGACGATGCGGGGGCGCGAGCGGAGGTCATGGCCCTCGCGAAGCGCTTCGATGACGACCTCGGTCCCGCGGTGAGGCGCGTGCTCTACGGCTACATCCTCGGCCTCCCCGAGCTCGAGAGCGAGGTCTTGCCCCTCGCCTCGCTCGCCGCAGAACGCCTCATATTCAAGCCTTTTCAGAGCCTCGTCGTGCAGGGCATGCGCCGCTCGATGCGCATCGACGACGCAGGGGTCGCGCGGAGCCGCGTGAAGATCGCCGCGGTCCTCGATGACACCGACGCGCTGCTCGCGGACGGTCGACCGTTCTTGGTAGGCGATCGTTTCTCCGCGGCGGATCTGACCCTCGCGGCCCTGCTCGGCCCCGCGGTCTACGCGCCCGAGTACGGCTGCCCCCTGCCGCCGTGGTATCGCCTCCCCGCCGCCGCGCGAGCCGAAATCGAGGGCTTTCAGGCACGCCCGACGGGCCGTTTCGCGTTGCGCATGTTCCAACGCGAGCGCCGCGCGTAAGCCCCACGACGCCGCCGCGGGCCGATGCGGTGGTAGCAAAATCGGCTACCGTGCGCATTCGCAACGCGCGGAGCAGGACGTTGGACGACGACGCCATCAACGAGGAGACCGACGAAGACGAGGCCGAGGGCTTCGACATCGATCGCTTTCGTATTGTCCGCCGGCTCGGCGCGGGCGGCATGGGCATCGTCTTCGAGGCGGTCGATCGCGAGACCAACGCCCACGTCGCGCTGAAGAGCCTGCGCCTCTTGTCGGCCGAAGCGGTCTATCGCTTCAAGAACGAGTTTCGCGCCATCGCGTACGTCTCGCACCCGAACCTCGTGCGCCTAGGCGAGCTGTTCGTGGATGGTGGCCAGTGGTTTTTCACCATGGAGCTCGTGCGTGGCGTGCACTTCAACGCGCACGTGCGGCCGACCGAGTACCGAAACGGCAAACGCATCGCGCAACCGCAGCCCAAGCCGATCAGCGTGAGCGACGCGGTGACCCTCGAAAACGCGTTGCAGGCGGAGTCGGTCGAGGCCACGCCGCGGCCCGTCGCGCCCACGCTGGGCTTCGATGAACGGCGCCTGCGCGAAGCGCTCAAGCAGCTCGCGATGGGGCTCTCGGCGCTTCATGCAGCCGAAAAAGTGCACTGCGACATCAAGCCATCGAACATCCTCGTGACCCCCGAGGGGCGTGTGGTGTTGCTCGATTTTGGCTTGGTGACCGATGTTTCGCAGGGCGAACGGCCTGAGCACCTGGCGGGCACGATCTCATACATGTCCCCCGAGCAGGCCGCGATGCGCCCGCTCGGCCCCGAGGCCGACTGGTACAGCGTAGGCGTCGTCCTCTATCAAGCGCTGACAGGTCGACTCCCCATCATGGGCAAGCCAGAAGAGGTGCTCGCCCGAAAACAAGTCCAAGAGCCCCCCGCGCCACGCACAATTTTGCCGGGAATTCCAGCCGATCTCGATCAACTGTGCGTGGACCTTCTGCACATCGATCCGGCCGAGCGCCCCACCGGCCCCGACATCCTTCAACGCCTCGACGCGGTTCAACAGTCGGCGACGAGCCTGCGCTCCTCGACCTTCGTCGGTCGCCACGCCGAGATGGACCTCATGCGTCACGCCCTCGAAGACTCGCGCCACAAAGGGGCCGTGGCGGTGTTCGTATGCGGCGAGTCGGGGGTCGGAAAGAGCGCGTTGACGAGGCGTTTCATCGACGCTGCGACGACCGAGGTGCCGAGCACGTTGGTGCTCGCCGGGCGCTGTCACGAGCGCGAGAGCGTGCCGTACAAAGCGGTCGACGGCGTCGCCGACGCCCTCTGTCGCTACCTGAAAAAGAACGCCGGCGCCGACGCGCGCATCATCCCTCCTTCGGAGCGCGGCCTGCTCGGGCAGGTGTTCCCCGTCATGCGGCGCATCGAGGTGGTGGCCCGCGCGCCCCGCCCGCTGCTGAACCAAATCGATCCGCAAACGATGCGCCGCCGCGCCTTCGCGGCCTTTCGCATGTTGCTCACCAAGCTCGCCGAACGTCATCCGCTGCTCGTCGTCATCGACGATTTGCAGTGGGCCGACGCCGACAGCCTCGCGTTGCTCTCCGACATCATGCGCGAGCCCGGCGCGCCGCACATGATGTTCATTGGCACGATGCGCACGGGCACGAGCGATCCGCGCTCGATCGCAGTGATGCAAGACATCGCCACGCAAGTCAGCGGTGACGTGCGCTCGATCGAGGTAGGACCGCTTTCGGCCAACGACGCGAAGGCCCTCGCCACAGCGCTCCTCCGCGGCTCGGGCGCCCAAGCGAGCCGCCTCGCTGAAGCGATTGCCGCCGAGTCTCAAGGTCATCCGCTGTTCATCGACGAGCTCGTGCGTCGCGCGAGCGCGGGCCTCGAAGGCGGTTCGATGCGCCTCGACGAGGCCATCTGGGCACGCATCGCGGAGCTGCGCGATCACGAGCGCGAGCTCACGAAGTTGGTCTCCATCGTCGGCGCTCCGCTCCGTCAGGAGATCGTGGCGGCCGCCGCCGGCATGCCGCTTCCGCTCTTCGACGAGGGCATCGCGGCCCTCCGTTCGGCCAACTTCGTGCGCACCCTCGGCACGCGCCGCACGGACACCGTGGAGCCCTACCACGACCGCGTGCGCGAGGCGGTCGTGGCACGCCTGCCCGAGGCCGAACGGCGGCGCCTTCACAGCCGCGTCGCCATCGCGCTCGAGGCCACGGAGGACGCCGATCCCGAGGCGTTGGCCATGCATTGGCGCGGCGCAGGCGACCCCACGCGAGCGGCTCGCGAAGCGGAGCGCGCGGCCATGGAGTCCCTCGACAAGCTCGCGTTCGATCGGGCCGCGCGCCTCTACGAGCTCGCCCTCGAGCTTCTGCCCCGGCCGCCCCACGAAGCTGCGCCGCTCTACGCCCGCCTCGGCGAAGCTCTGGCGAGCGCCGGTCGCGGCGCGGAGGCGGCGCGCGCGCTATTGCAAGCGGCCTCGCTGTCGCCCGTCGCCGCCATCGCCCTCGATCTGCGCCGCCACGCGGCTGAGCAACTGCTGCGCAGTGGGCACATCGACGAAGCGATGGAGACTTTTGCTGTCGTGCTGGAAGCGATTGGCATGGACATGCCGAAGACCACCCGCGCCGCGGTGACGTCCCTCGTCATGCGTCGTGCGCAAGTGCGCCTGCGCGGCCTCCATCACAAGCCGCGCACGGAGCGCGAAATCGCCCCCGACGTATTGGCCCGCATCGACACCTGTTGGGCCGTCGCCAGCGGCCTCGGCCTCGTCGACACCGTGCGAGGTGCCTATTTCCAGGCCCGCGCGTTGCTCCTCGCGCTCGACGCCGGCGAGGCCAAACGCATCGCCCGCGCCCTCGCCATCGAGGCCAGTTATTCCTCCGCGTCAGGTGGTCACACACAGGCACGCACGGCCGAGCTCCGCGATCTTGCCACCGAGATCGCCAAAGAGGCCGGCGAGCCCTACACGCTCGGTTGGGCCGTCGGCGCCAAGGGCATGACG
>CAYLJT010000606.1:0-5602 GCA_964383995.1 uncultured Polyangiaceae bacterium | reverse complement strand
CAGAACGCGGTGGTGCCGCGCGTCAGGAGCAGCACGGTGTCCACGTCCCAGAGCGTGTGCGCGAGCGACGAGGACAAGGACAAGTCGTCCGGGACCACCCAGGCACGCATGATGGTCAAACGGAGGATCAGCCCGATGACGAGCACCAACCCCGCGATCCACGCGATTCCGCGCACAAGCTTTCGCACGAGAGCAGGCTATCAGAAGTCGCAGCTACGGAAAGGAGGCAGCTCGCTCTCGCTCGCGCCGGCGGCGATATCGCGGGCCGCAGCGAACAGGCCTCTCCAGGTGTCGAGCCGGGTGTAGACCGTCACGCCGCTCGAGCTGTCGTCGCCGTCCATGACGCTTGCGGACACCACGCCGAGCACCTCGCTCTGCGCGTCGTAGGCGGGAGCCCCGGAATCGCCCGGGCAAATGGACGCGATTCCCACAAACTCGGTGTCACGCACCTCGGCGACGGCGCCGCCGTCGCGGACCACCCGGTGAATGGCGTCCGGCGACAACGAGCAGCGGCCAAAGCCCACGGGAACGACGCTCTCGCCGCGCTCGGGCGCCGAATCGAGGCGGGGCACCACGGTTGGGATGCCGATGAGCTTTCGCGACAAAACCAGGATGGCGATGTCGCCCTTCCCCATGCGGTACCCGCACTCGGGCGTCACGAGGGCGCGCACCGACACTTCGCCCCACGGTAGGTAGTCGCCGCCCAGCTCGACCGACACCTCGGAGGCCGGCAAGTCGCGATTCACGACCCGACCGTTGCGGTCCCGCGCCGACACACAGTGATGCGCGGTGAGCACCAGATCCTCGGCGATCATCGTGCCCGTGCACGTCACCTCGCCCACGATGCGCACCACGCCGTCGCTGTCGGGCCCCTGGTCTTTCATGAGGTTGACGGGCGGAAAAAACGAAGGCTCACGCTCGTCGGGGCGGGTCTGCGACGCAGGTGTGACGGGGGGTTTCTTCCCCGCGTCGGCGCAGCCCAAGTGGCCGATGGCGGAGGTCGCCGCCGCAACGAGGAGCAGGCGGCGAGACGAGGGTGGGGGGGGAGGAGCTGGTGGGGGCGCAGGAACGGGTCGAGGGGGGCGGTCGCCGTGATGTTCGCTCGCGGATTCCACGTTCGGGCGATCTCCTCTTCGTCGCACGTTCTTGGGGGCACCGGGACCGAAGCCTTCGGCTCGCTGGACCCGATAGCGCGCTTCGACACGCAGAGTAGCGGAGGTTTTGGTCCCCATCAGCGCATAGCCACCATGAGCACACGGTGGAGGCTCCGCTCGTAGGCCGCGCGCGTCGCTTCCGGGGCATTCAGCGGATCGTCGATGCCAGCGGCGTCGATTTCTTCGAGGAACGCGAGCTGCCGCGCGGTTTTCGCCGTCAGCCACGGGGGACAGCCTTCCTTTTCACATTGCCCGACCACCGCCCGCGAAGCCGCGAGGGCTTCGGCGACCCGACCTTGTCCAAAAAGAGTTCGGGCCTCGACGTAGCGAATCTCGGGCTGGTTTTGCATTTC
The DNA here is from genome assembly GCA_964383995.1 of uncultured Polyangiaceae bacterium. Lineage (GTDB taxonomy): Bacteria > Myxococcota_A > Polyangia > Polyangiales > Polyangiaceae > CAYLJT01. Next base: position 4,095 of record CAYLJT010000606.1, on the reverse strand, counting down.
GACTGGCGCCGCCGCGATGACCGCCGACGCGAGGCCCGGCTCGCCGCGATCAAGGTATCCCGACGCCAAGCGCCAGACATCCTCGGCGTTTGCCCCCAACGCCACCCGATCTTCCAGCGCCGTCAGCGCTGCCCCCTCCACGTTCGCCGTCACCACCGGGCTCGTTCGCTGCTCCGTGCCCAGGACCAAAAGCGAAACGATGATGCCCACCACCAAACCGTTCACCGCGAGAATGCCTGCGCGCATGCTGTCTCCAGGGATATCGGACGAGGTACCGACAGGGGTCATCCTGTCGGAGTTCCTCGAAGCCAAAAATCGGTGGGGGAATGTAGGTTCAACTTTCGTCGCGCGCGTCGATCCACTGGACCGCTTCGGCGACGAAGCGATCGAAGTCCTTCGGAAGGGCGTGGGGGATGGGGCCCAGGCGTACGAACTTGCTTGGAATGCCGAGCGCGTTGAGGCGGACGGCGGCCTTCTCCATCGTCGGCCGCGCGCCGTCGAAGTCACCAGCCGCGAGCACCACGCGTCGAATGCCCGCCTTGCGAAAGCGCTCGGCGTCTGGGCTCAGCGCCGCGCCCACCAGAATGGCCCCGCGGAAATAGCCGGGCCGCTCGTAGATGACGTCGCGAGCCACGAACGCGCCCCGCGAAAAGCCAACCAGGACGCCTCCCTTGCGCGGCGATGCGTCGGGCCCAAAGGCCTCTTCGACGTCGAGGAAGGCCTCATCCAAAAACGCCGCCTTCTCCGCGCCATCCCCCTTCCAATCCGAGGCGCCACCGCACTCTGCGTTGCCGTGCGGGCACACGATCAGGCCGAGCGCTCCCGCTGCGCCGTCGAGTCGATGGCATGTGGCCTCCGCGTTCATGCACATGCCGTGGAGAAACGTCAGCGCGGGGCTCGACGCCGAGCCGCTCACCAGCGCGGTGACCTCGCCACCGAGCTTGTCGATGGGGTTGACGGCGGTTGCGGCGACCACCGGTGCAACCTGGGAAAACGTGGCTCCTTGCAGCAACGACGCGCGCGCCGTCCTTTCGGGCCAACGTGACTGGGTCAGAAAAGCAATTCCGCCAACAATGGCGAGCAGCAGACAAACGATCGCCCTTCCCCGCACGGGGTTGCTCGAGACCATGGTGTCCTTCCCACGGCCAGGTGCGATCCCGGGCTGCGCCCCCAGCGCTGTGACCCGAGCTTCTGGCCGCTACGACCCTATCGCTCGACGGGGTGAAGGCGTGACAGCGCCGGTTGTTGCAGCGATCGCGGCCCCGGCCTAAGGACGACGGCCATGCGAGAGACCGGACGCACCAAGCGATTTGTCGCGGTCGTCGGGCACGGTCCCGAGCTGGAGCGCGAAGAGGGCGCGCTCTCGATTCTCCGCGGTCTGGGCGCGGACGCCCGGGGCCTCGACCTCTGGGAAGACCCTTCGCTGCTCTTTGCGGCGGATGAGAGCTCGATCGTCCGGGTGGTGGTCGTCGAAGCGATGGATCGCCCCGATCTGGCGGTGGCGGCGCTGCGGGGCCTGCGGCGCGACAGCCGACTTGCTCACGTTGGCGCGTTGGTCGCTCTCACCGTGTCGGCTGCGCCACGCATCGAACCTTCGGGCGGCTTCGATGACTTTGTGCTGAGCCCCTACGTGCCGACGGAGCTCTACGCGCGCGTTCGCATGCTCGAGTGGCGAAGGAGCGAGTTTGCCAACGAAGAGCGTGTCAAGATTGGCTCCATCGTCATTGACCGCTCGGCCCACGAGGTCATCGCGGACGGCTACCAAGTCGCGCTGACCTCCAAGGAGTTTGCTCTCTTGGCATTCTTGGCCGAGCGAAGAGGGAAGGTCGTATCCCGGGAAGAGCTCTTGGCGAAGGTCTGGAGCGCTCGTTACGAAGGGGGTGAACGGACGGTCGATATCCACGTACGGCGCTTGCGCGCAAAGCTCGGCGCGGCCTTGCCGCTCGTGACCATGCGGGGCTCGGGTTACAAACTGACCTTGCCTGACGAGACGACGGTGGATGACGAGCCTGGCCTCGGCCACGCCGGAAATAGGCTGCAAAAGGCGTCGGTGCCCGGATGAACCGCGTTCCGGTGTTGGCAGTCAGCGTCGGCTGCGCCGCGGGGGTGGGGCCCGAGGTTGCCGTTCTTGCGGCGGCGCGGACGTCCGTCGCCCGTTGCGTCCTGGTAGGCGATCTTGCCGTGATCGAGCGGGCTGCCGCCCAACGTCGCGTCGCGCTTCGACGGCTCGTCGGGGTCGACGGCGCGGCCGCGGCGGCCGGACTGCGGCAAGGTCAGATCGGGGTTTGGGTGGCCAGCACGCCTTTGCGGACCTTGCCCGAACCAGGGAAACCCGACGCCGAAGTGGGGGCGGCGCAGCTTGCCTGGATCGATGAGGCGACGGATCTGGTCCAGGTGGGGATCGCCCAGGGCCTCGTGACGGGCCCGGTGTCCAAGGCAGCGATCGCGTCGTCGGGCGCGCCTTCGGCCGCCGAGTTCCTGGGGCACACCGAGCACCTCGCGCGTCGATTGGCGGCCCGCGAGGTGGTGATGGCCTTTCGGTCGGAGCAGATCACGACGGCCCTCGTGACGACACACCTGCCCCTTGGCAAGGTACCCAGGGCCGTGACGTCCGAAGCCGTCGCGACGTCGGCGTATTGGCTCGTGCGGCTGATCGCGACGACCGGCAAGAGGCGTCCGAAGGTGGTCGTAGCGGCCCTGAATCCCCACGCCGGGGAGGGCGGTCTCTTGGGCGACGAAGAGACGCGCGTGATCGCGCCCGGCATGGAGGCGGCGAGGGAGCGCCTGCGCAGGGAGGGTCGAAGCGCTGTGCTCGCAGGTCCGGTCGGAGCGGAGACGGCGTTTCGTATGCACGCCGCGGGCGCCTACCATGGCGTTCTGTCCATGTACCACGATCAGGCCACGATCCCCTGCAAATTGCTTGGATTTGGCGAAGCGGTGAACGTCACGTTGGGCCTCCCCTTGGTGCGCTGCAGCGTGGATCACGGCACGGCGTACGACCTTGCCGGCAAGGGCCGAGCTTCTCCCGAGGGGATGGTCGCCGCCCTCGACCTTGCCGCCCGCCTGGCCCGCCACCGAACTGCTGACGGCCTGAGACCTTGACGACCTGACCCTGACCTGTGCTACCTGAGAGGAATTGTTTGAATGATTGATCTGACCCTAGCCCGTGCCTGTGCCATCGACGCGGTGCTCCTCGCGGCGCGCGTCTGCCGGTCTGTCCAAGACAGTCTTGTCTCGGACGACACCGCCGCAAAGAAGGACAAATCGCCCGTCACCGTCGCGGACTATGGCGCGCAGGCCCTCGTCTCGAACCTCCTCTACCAGGCATTCCCTGACATTCCGCTGGTCGGTGAGGAGGACGCTACCACGCTGCGCAGCGACGGCGGGGCCGAGATGCTTGGGAAGGTGGTGCGGGCGGTGAAGTCGGTCGACCCGACGGTGGACGAAGCGACGGTGCTTTCTGCCATCGATCGCGGGACCCACGGCGGCGGCGCGACGGGGCTCTGTTGGGCCCTCGATCCGATCGACGGCACGCTGGGCTTTCTACGCAAGGAGCAATATGCCATCGCCCTCGCGCTGCTCCAGGATGGCAAGGTTGTCCTCGGGGTTTTGGGCTGTCCGAACCTGCCGGTGGTGCCAGGGTCCGACGAGCGCGGGTGCCTCTTTATCGCGGTGAAGGGGCAAGGGGCGTTCGTGCGAACGCGGGACGTGGAGACGGCCGTTCGTGTCGCGGACATCAGCGATCCGGCTCAGGCGTCGTTTTGCGAGTCGGTGGAGTCTGGGCATACGGCTCAGGACGACTCCGCCAAGGTGGCCGAGCTGTTGGGGGTCACCGCGCCTCCTGTGCGCATGGACAGTCAGTGCAAGTATGCTGCGGTCGCGCGCGGGGAGGCCACCATTTACCTGCGTCTGCCCACCCGGAAAGGTTACGAAGAGAAGATCTGGGATCACGCCGCGGGGGCCCTGGTGGTGGAGGAGGCCGGTGGTAAGGTGACCGACACTCGCGGGCTTCCCCTGGACTTTTCGCTGGGCCGCACGCTGCGGGACAACCTGGGTGTAATCGCGACCAACGGTGCTCTGCACGAGCGGGTGGTC
>CAYLJT010000605.1:0-5612 GCA_964383995.1 uncultured Polyangiaceae bacterium | reverse complement strand
CCCCGACGATCCCGAGGACTTCGACCAGTTCCAGGACGAGGATGGCTGCCCGGATCCCGACAACGACAAGGACGGCATCCTCGACGTCGACGACCTGTGCCCGAACGATCCCGAGGACAAGGACGGCTTCGAGGACGAGGACGGCTGCCCCGATCCGGACAACGACCGCGACACCATCCTCGACGTGGACGACAAATGCCCGCTCGAGCCCGAGACCTTCAACGGCACCGACGACGAGGATGGCTGTCCCGACGAGGGGCGCGTACTTGTCTCGGACAACAGCGTCGTCATCCTCGACAAGATCAACTTCAAGACGGGCAGCGCAGAGATCCTGCCCGAGTCGATCCCGATCGTGGACGCCGTGGCCGCCACGCTCCAGCACCACGCCGAGTTCGTGATGGTCGAAATCCAGGGCCACGCGGACGAGCGCTCGGCCGACGACTACAACCTGCGTTTGACGCAGGATCGCGCCAACGCGGTGCTCGAAGCGATGGCCCAGAAGGGTGTCGCCCGTAACCGCATGCGCGCCATGGGCTACGGCGAATATTGCCCCATCGATCCCGCTCACAACGGGCCGGCTTGGGAGAAGAACCGCCGCGTCGAGTTCAAGATCATCAAGACCGACAAGGGCCCGATCGGCGTCGAGCTTGGTTGCGAAACCGCGCGCGACAAGGGCGTCGTGCCCCCGCCGGTGGAGTGATGCGCGCTCCCATCGCGCTCCTCGCTTCGTCGCTCACCCTCGTGGGCTGCGGGCAAAGCCTCGACGAGGCCGTGTTCGTGCAGGCGGCCATCGGTCAGCCGACGCTCGTGTTGACGCAGAGCACGCTCGTCACCCAGCTCTCGGGCAGCTTCGACATGAGCTTGCACCTCGGCCCCAACGCCGACGCAGCCAGCACCGTGTCGCTCGAAGCGGCCTCGATCAAGAACGAGGACGAAACGCGGGATATCGTGCCCCTCTACGTCACGTCCTCGGTCCCGCTGCCGGTCACCTTGGAGCCCGACACGACGGTCAGCTTGACGTTCACCATCGATGCAACGCAGCCGCCCTTGGAGGACCCCGAGGTCGTCGATCTGTGCGCGGCTGCGGTGCGCGTCAGCGCGATCATCCGCGACTCGCGGCAGGGCAGCGCGGCGCCCCTGGTGACGTCGCCGGTTGTGCCCTCCGGCTGCCCCTGATCCGCGCTTTTCGCCGCGTTATGCGGCGCTCTTGCCTTTGCCCTTGGCCTGTGCGCCGCGCGGTTGGGGCGCCCACGCCGTCGAGCGATTGCGACCCGAGCGCTTCGACACGTAGAGCGCTTCGTCGGCGGCCTTGAACAGCTCTTCCCACGTGGTGCCCGCCTCGGGGAAGGTGGCGATACCCACGGAGCAAGTGACCTCGACGGTCGTCGTGTCGGCGCCGCCTTTGCCCTCGGGTCGCGCGTGAAACACCGTTTTTCCAAGCTCTTCGCGCACGCGCTCGGCGAGCAGCATGGCGCCTCGCGCGTCGGTCTCCTCGCAGATGATCACGAACTCTTCGCCACCGAAGCGGGCCACGGCATCGGTGGTGCGCTTGGCGCGCCGGAGGATGTCGCCGAGGCCCTTGATGATCACGTCGCCGACGTCGTGACCGTAGGTGTCGTTGACCTTCTTGAAGTGATCGATGTCGGTGATAAGGACGCTCAATTTGCGCTGGAAACGCCGCGCGGCCAGAAGCTTCTGCTCGGCCTGATCGAGCATCGCGCGCTTGTTCAAGAGGCCCGTGAGGCCGTCCGTCGTGGCCAGCTCTTCGAGCTTTCGCAACAGACGCGCGCTCGACAGCGACACGGCCATGTGGCTCGCGAGCACCTCCAGCATGCTGCGCGCGGCGTCGGTGAACACGGCCCTGCGGCGCGAGCCGAGGACCAGCGTGCCGAGGGGTTTGTCGTGCACCGAGAGCGGCAAGACCACGAGCGAAGGCACCGTCGGCGGCGCGATACGCTTCGTGAAGATCACCTGGTGCGCGGGGTCGTACTCGCCGCGGTAGGGCAAGGGATGGCGGTTTTCGAGCACCATCGAGACGAGCCCCGCGTTGTGGCGGAAGCGCGACCCCGTGAGCTCCTCGGCGCCCTCGCCGCTCGCCGCGCGGATCTCGTGCATCTTGGACTTTTCGTCGTAGAGCGTGATGGCGGCGAAATCGACGCTGGTGATCTCGCGCGCGCTCTTCACGGCCGCGTCGATCACATCGCCCTCGGTGGACGCGTGGCTCAGGGCCTCGACCGCACGGTAGAGCTTGCCCTGCTCGGCCTTCGCGCGTTCGAGCAACACGAACACGCGCTCATTTTGGATGGCGCGCACCGCGTAGCGCCCCGCCTCTTCGAGCACTTCTTCCTCGTGCGGCGTGAAGGGACGATCGTCGAGGCGATCGACGACCAGCACACCGCGCGGATGACCGTGCTCCAAAACGGGCAACGCGCACACCGCGCGAACCGGGCAATTTCCCGCGTAATACGGCAGTTTGTAGCTCGACTTGAGGCCCGCCACGCCGACCGCCGCGCGCTGCGCGATGGCCGCGCCAAGCACGCCGTCACCCAACGCGAAGGGCCCTTCGAGCAGGTTGGGCGCGTCGCTCACCAGCTCGCTGATGCGAAGGTGGGTGCCCGCGTCGTTTTGCCAGAGCAACATCGCCGTGTGGAGCGACAGCGATTGCTTCAACAAACGCAGCGCAAACAGCACAGCTTCGTGAATTTCCTGGGCGCCCGAGCGGGCCAAGCGCTCTTCGTCCTCGCGCGTCGCGTCGCGGCCGGGCGAGGGCGCGGCGAGCAGCCGACAGCTCCGCGCGTCGTCGCGCAGACGGGCGATTTCACCGTCCAGGCGCTCCATCAAAATCTGCCGCACGCGGGTCGCCTCGGTGCGCAAAACCGCAGCGTTTAGGCTGGCGAGGGCCACCATGAAGCCGAGGTGCGGGGCGAAGCGCAAGAGCGCGATCTCGCCCGCCAGGGCGTAGGCGATGCCAAGCTCCATCACCACCGCGAGGGCCACCGAGAGCAGCGTCGCGATGGGCCGTGCTACCGCCGCCACCAGCGCGAGGCCCACCAAAATCACGGGGTATACCGAGCCATCGAGCACGCCGTCGGAGCGCATCACGATGGCGAACGACGAGACCACGACCAGCATCCCGAGCTCCACGTCGCGGCGCAGCGACACGTCGAGCGCCCGCGCCCGCGCGATCACGCGCCGCGCGAGCAGCCCGACCAGCGCCAACGCGCCGGCGATGGCGTAGGGATTTTCGAGCCGCACCACGGCGTCGAGGACCACCATCGCGGCCAGGCCAAGGATGATGGCGATGGGCAGGGCCGCCCTCGCGGCACGCCGGAGGGCGAGGGAAAACAGGACGAGCGTCGACATGCGGGGTCGAGGCAGGCCCTACCAGAGGGTCCCCCGAGTGGCCCACTTCTCACCAAAACCCAAAGTTATCGTTCGGCAATCGGCGCCGATCGGGTGCAGCATCGAGGCCCGTGCGCCTGGGTCTGCGCCTCCAACTTTTGCTCGCCATCGGCGCGCTGCTGGTCCTCACGTTCATCCCGCTGTTCGTCGCGGTGGCGAATGTGTCGCGGGCGACCATGCTCGGCGTGCGGGAGGGCAGCGCCAAGGCCCTCGGGCGGGCCGTCGCGGGCCACGTGCTCGAAGCGCGTCACGCCCGCTCCGAGGCCGATTTGCAGGGGCTTTTGGAGGCGCAATTGGGCCCGGGCGGGGTCTCGGCCCTCGGCCTCTACGTCGACGGGCGGGCCCTCGTGTTGGCGGGCGAGCCGGATGTTCGCCAGTCGCTCCCCCCAACCCTCGCGCCCGATCACGAGGAGCTGCGCGAAGTGACGACGCCCCTCGGCGCGGGGCTCCTGATCGTGGTGCCCGACCGCAACGTGTCCGAGACAAAATACACCGCCGCGGTGCTTTTGCGGACCGACGCTTCGACGCTGCCGATAGGCCCGCTGTTGAGCCTCGTGGGCCTGTACACGGGCCTCGTGGGGCTCGGCCTGTTGGTCTTTGCGTACATCGCGATGACGCGCCTCGTGGTCCGCCCGGTGGCGGATCTTTCGCACGCCGCGCGGCGCGTGGCAGAGGGCGCGCGCAAGCTCGACAACCCGGTGCGCGGCGCCCGCGAGCTGGTCGAGCTCGGCGCGAGCATCGCGCAAATGACGGAAGCCTTGCTCGCCGACGAAAGGGCCCTGCGCGAAAAGATCCTGGCCCTGGAGAAGGCCACGAAGGAGCTCGAAGCCGCGCAAAATAGCCTCGTGCGCTCGGAGCGCTTGGCCTCGGTGGGGCGCCTCGCGGCGGGCCTCGCCCACGAGATCGGAAACCCCCTGTCGGCCATTTTGGGCTTCGAAGAGCTGCTCTTGATGGGCGGCCTGGAGCCCGAAGAAGAGCGGGATTTCTTGACGCGCATGAAGCGCGAGACCGAGCGAATCTCGAAGATCTTGCGCGACCTCTTGGACTTCGCGCGCCCCGCCGTCGACGGAAAAGCCCGCGAGGCCCGGGGCCGCGGCGTGGTGCTCGACGCGGCGAACGACGTGCTCGCCCTCGTGCGCCCTCAGCGCGCGTTGCAAAACGCCACCCTCACGCTCGACATGCCGAAGGACCTGCCGGCCGTGGTGCTCTCGCAAGAGCGGCTCGTGCAGGTGCTGTTGAACCTGGTGCTCAACGCGGCCGACGTGGTGCCCGCGATGGGCGGCGACATCCGCATTCACGCGGCGGTCGAGGGCCCGACGCTGCACATCGAGGTCGTCGACAACGGGCCCGGGATCGCGCCCCAGGTGAAGGAGCGCCTGTTCGAGCCCTTCGTCACCACCAAAGACGTCGGCAAGGGAACGGGCCTCGGCCTCGCCGTGTGCCGCGGCCTCGTCGAGGCCGTGGGCGGCTCGATCAGCGGGGAGAACCGGCCCGAGGGCGGCGCGCGCTTCTGCGTGGTGCTGCCCGTCGCCGACAAGATCGTTTGAGCACAAACGATCTGCGCGGCTGGGCGCGCCGGACCGCTAGGTGCCGTCGGTCGGGTTGCGCAAAACCTCGATTTTTCCGGTGAGGCGCTTGGAGATCCAGACCTTGTTGTTGGCGTCGACGATGATCGCGCCGCAGTCGTCGATGGCCTCGACAATGGCCAGGCCCTTCTCGGGCCCGAGGATGAACACCGCGTCGTCGATGGCGTCGGCGGTCAGCGCGTCCTTCGCCCAGATGGTCACGCTGCGGCTTTCGGTGGCCGGGTAGCCCGTGCGTGGATCGATGATGTGGTGGTAGCGCTTGCCGTCTTTGATGAAGCTCCGCTCGTAGTCACCCGCCGTGGAAAATGCGTGGTCGGTGACGTCGATGCGGGCAAAAAAGTCGGTCGGGCCACGGCCACGCGGGTCGCGCACGCCCACGCGGTAGGCGGTGTCGTCGGGCTTCTTGCCGGACACGTACAGGTCACCCCCGGCTTGCACGAAAAACGAGCTGAGACCGTCGGCGCGCAACGAGCGGGACGCGATGTCGACGGCGTAGCCCTTGGCGATGCCACCGAGGGACATGCGCATGCCAGCGCGCTGGAGCATCACCGTGCCCTTGTCGTGATCCACCGCGATTTGCCGGTAATCGATGAGCTTTCGCGCTTTGTCGATGGCGGCCCTCGG
>CAYLJT010000604.1:0-5615 GCA_964383995.1 uncultured Polyangiaceae bacterium | reverse complement strand
AAAAAGCGAATCGCCGAAGGCATCGCCCTACTCGAAAACGAGCCCGATGCCCACCGGGCGTTCCAACTGGCTTGCGAAGCCATGCGTCTCGCGGCCTTTCGCGCAGACAAGATGCGCGATGCTCCGCGCTACAAGAACAATGGCGAGCCCGAATGGCGCCTCTTTCAGCTCGCGTTCATTTTGATGAGCCTGCCGTCGGTGTGGAGCGCGGATCACCACGACCGCAAGACCGCCGACCTCATCTACTTTCCCACCGGAGGTGGAAAAACCGAAGCTTACCTCGGGCTGATCGCCTTCGTGCTGGTGCTGCGACGCTTGCGCGGGCGGGGGACAGCGCACGAAGGACGAGGGGTCGCCGTGCTGCTGCGCTATACCCTGCGCCTTCTCACCTTGGACCAGCTTGGACGCGCTGCCACGCTGATTTGCGCCCTGGAAGTATTGCGGAAGAAGCTCCCCAAAGAGCTTGGAAACAGCCGGTTTACCGTGGGCCTTTGGGTCGGCGCGAGCACCACCGCCAACCGTGTCAAGGACGTGCACCAGGCCCTCACCGACTACACCCCAGGTCGCGTCGATTCACCCTTTCCCCTGTCTAGCTGCCCCTACTGCGGCACGGCCATCAAGATTGGCGATGTCAAGGTGCTGGGGGCCGATGGCAAGCCCAGCAAGAAGGACTTTGCGCGGGCGGTTGCCTACTGCAGCGACGCAAAGTGCGAATTTACAGAGAACAAGCTGCCTGGCTTGGGCCTACCCGTGCTCTTTGCCGATGACCAAATCTACCGAGAAGTCCCGAGCTTCGTGGTCGCTACGGTCGACAAATTCGCCATGATGCCTTGGGTCGGCGACGCAGGCATGCTGTTTGGACGCGCCACCCACATCGACGCGCAACGCGCCTACGGCACCAACCACGACGTGGCTCTTGCGGCGACGCGGCTCCCCGAAGGGTTGCCTCCCCCCGAGCTGATTGTTCAAGACGAGCTGCACCTCATCAGCGGACCCTTGGGCACCATGGTTGGCCTGTACGAAGCGGCCATCGACTACCTCTGCGAAAACCCGTTGGCGGGCCCGCCTAGGCCGCCCAAGGTCGTGTGCTCCACCGCCACGGTGCGGCGCGCCCGCGAGCAAGTGAAGGCCATCTTTGACCGCCACATGGCCGTATTTCCGCCGCGCGGCATTGCCGAAGGCGAAAACTTCTTCTCAAAGGTGCTCACCGACGAGCCCGGCCGCTTGTACGTCGGCGTCGCGGCGCCCGGTCGCGCCCTGCGCGCCGTGTCGGTGCGCGCCTTTGCCTCCGTGCTGAGCGCCGCGCAGAAATATTTTGACCCCAAAGGGCCCCCCGACCAAGCGGCCGACCCGTACATGACCCTGGTGGGCTATTTCAACAGCCTACGCGAGCTCGGCGGCATGCGCCGCCTGGTGGAAGACGAGGTCCGTAACCGCGTAAAAAAGCCCGAAGAAGAGCGGCGCCCTTTGCTGTTTGTCGGTCCCCACCCCTGGGCTGGCAACCGCAAGCTCGAAATGCCCGCCGAGCTGACCTCCCGGGAGTCCACCCAGAACGTCATCAAGACCAAGGCCCGCCTCGCCGCGCCGCGCACATCGAAAGACCCGGAGCCGCTCGATGTCGTCCTGGCCTCCAGCATGATTTCCGTGGGGCTCGACGTGGACCGATTGGGTCTCATGGTGGTCACCGGGCAGCCCAAGACCACGAGCGAGTACATCCAGGCGACCAGCCGCGTTGGCCGGGCTTACCCAGGCCTGGTGCTCACCTGCCTCAACGTCATGCGCCCGCGCGACCGCTCGCACTACGAGCGTTTTGTCGCCTACCACGACAGCTTCTATCGCTATGTCGAAGCGAGCAGCGTCACCCCATTCACTGCGCAAGCCCTCGATCGGGGGCTGGTGGGTGCCTTGATGTCCATGGTAAGACACGCCCTTCTGGAGATGGAGCCTCCCACCGGGGTCATGCGCTTGCGCGAGCAAAGGGCCCGCGCCGAGGGCCTGCTGGATTGGCTCGCCGCCCGCGCGGAGGGGCACCGCGACTTCGACGAAGAAGGCTCTGCCCGTCTGGGGAATGAGATTCGGGCGCGCGGCAAGGCCTTCTTTGACGCCTGGGACCGCGTCGTAGAGCGGGCGAAGGAAGGGAGCGCCAGCCGCACCTACAGCAGGAACGACAAGTCCGCGAGCGAAGGCGTACCCTTGCTGTTTACCGCGGGAGACGACCCGCCCCACGACGACGACGCAAAGTACTTTCAAGTACCCACCTCCATGCGCGACGTAGAGCCGAGCAGCCACGTGTGGCTGCGTTACAAGCCCCTCGACGACAGGGGTTAGAGCAAGGCCATGAGCTACCGCAAGAAAAACGACGCCAAGAAGACGTACAAGCCCGACGGCGAGCTGCGGCAGAGTCAGATGGTGACCACCTTCGGTCCCGGTGCCATGGTCGACCTGGTGGACCGAGCCGTCGTCATCGGAGGTCTGGAGCACTGGGGTTTCGGCGCAAGAACAGATGTTTTTCTGGATGACGCGCGCCTTCGTCGGTCCCTCATTCCAAAGCTCAAAAAGTTGGATCCGGACCTTGACCTTGCCAAGGAAGGCTACTTCCGCAAAGCGCCGGAAGGCGACGCGAAAGACGCTCAGCCCAGCGTGGGCGTGCGGGCTTTGGAGTTTCCACGTTGGCTCGTGTGCCAGAAGTGCCGCAGGCTGGCCAGGGCCGCCGACGGCTTCGAGAACAAGAACGGTCGCTACTTCCACACCTGCGCTAAGAACCAGGTGTCCTTGGCCGTGCCCGTGCGTTTCGTGGCAGCCTGTGAGCGCGGCCATTTGTCCGACTTCCCCTGGGCATTGTTCGCTCACCAGGAGAGGGAAGGAGGCCTGTGCGATCGACAAGAGCTTTACCTCGAAGAGCCCTCGCTGGGGGACATCAGCCGCATCGTCGTGCGCTGCAAGAACTGCGAAGCGTCCAATCCCCTCAACCAGGCGTCCAACGTTCCTTACCGTTGTGCGGGGGAGCGACCTTGGCTCGGAGGTCGGGGGGCCAACGAGATCTGCCAGGAAAAGAGCGAGCTTCTCGTGCGCACGGCATCGAACGCCTACTTCGCGCAGGTGGTCAGCGCCCTCAAGCTTCCCGGTCCCTCGCCCGACCCCTTGCGTCAGCGGCTGCGCGAGCCAGAGCTGTGGAAGCTCGTCAAGAACATCAAGACCGTCGAAGAGCTCGTGATGGTCAAGCGCCTCATGGAGCCGGTGGCCGGGGCCCTGGGCGAGCACGCCAACGAAGCCGTACTCAAGGCTATTGCCGCAGAAAATGCCGAGGGTGGCCCGGAGGAAGAGCCTCCCCTCCGAAGCTTCGAATACGGCCATCTGGTCCGCGCTCCCGTGGAGCAACCGGGGGTTCATCCCCAGCGAGGAGCCATTTGGGCCGCCTACCGCGTGCCAAAACAGCGCGTCGATCTTCCCAAGGGAATCGGCGGTTTGGTCGTGGTCCCCGTGCTTCGGGAAGTGCGTGTTCAGGTAAGCTTCAGCCGCCTCGTCTCTATCAGCCCTAACTTTCAGGGGGAATACGACGAAAAGGGCCGAGGTGCCAAGCCCGCCGTGTTGACCATGCCCACGGGCAACGAAAAGTGGCTGCCCGCCGCCGATGTGCGGGGGGAAGGCATCTTCATTGAGCTCGACCGTGACGTCTTGGACAATTGGGAAAAATCCGATGCCGTTCGGGCGCGAACCGACCAGCTCTGGCGAGCCTTCGAGGCGCAGGGAGGCGGTGACTTCCCCGGAATTCGCTTCTTTTTGCTGCACTCCATGGCTCATCTGCTGCTGACCGCCATCAGTCTGGAATGTGGCTATTCGGCGAGCGCCATCCGCGAGCGCCTGTATTGCGGCCAAGCCGAGGCAAACGGTCCGGACATGGCCGCCATCCTGCTGGCCACGGGGACCACCGGCAGCGAAGGCACGCTGGGGGGTCTCGTGGAGGAAGGTCGAAGGCTACGCCATCACCTCGGCGAGGCATGGGACCTTGGTCGTTTGTGCTCCAACGATCCGATCTGTGCCACTCACGATCCCGCGGCGCCTTCGAGCGATCGGCGAAGCGAAGGAGCAGCCTGCCATGGCTGCCTTTACATCGCGGAGTCGTCGTGTGAGCGCTTCAACCGCTACCTCGATCGGGCGCTCGTCGTACCGGCTATTGGCAACGACCCGCGCTTGGCCTTTTTCCAGGAGCGCCCGTAGTGGCCGGCAAGTCCTCGCGTCCGACCTTCAAGGGTGTCAGCACCGCGACGCTCCGGCAGCTACGTGAAGGAATCGCCGCGGGGGTGCTGCCGACGCCCGTGGACAAGGCCGCGCTGGTGGGCTTCGGCGTCAGGCACCGGCTAGCGCAGGTGGAAGCGTCCCTCTCAGGCCACAGGAGCGCGGCCTGTCTGGCCATGATCGACGTGGTGCTGGCCGAAAGGGAAGACAAGCGAAAGACGCCCGAGCTGGTATGGACAGGCCCCGAGCAACCGGGTGGAGCCGCTCGCGACACGGCCGTGGTGTTGCGAGAGCTTTTCGAGCAAGCAAGGGAGTCGGTAGTGTTGGGAGGGTATGCGTTCGACCACGCCAGCGCCATCTTGGCTCCGCTCCACGCCGCCATGCGTGATCACGGCGTCGTTGCCTCCTTTTTCGTACACGTCGACCAGATCGAAAAGGGTCAAGTCAAAGAAGACCACCTCAAGCGATGTCTCGGACGATTCCTGAAGGAAAGCTGGCCCTTCGGCGACCCCAAGCCGCGCATCTACTATGACAAGCGCGCGCTGATTCCCGGGCCTCCCTACGCCAGCATGCACGCCAAATGCGTCGTGGTAGACGGTACGCGTGCCTTCATTTCGAGCGCCAACTTCACGACGCGCGCGCAAGAGCGCAACATCGAGGTGGGCGTGCTCATCGACGACGCAAGTTTCGCAGGTTTCCTGGCGGGGCAGTGGCTGGGCCTCATCGACGCGGGGGCCGTGGGGGAGTATGGGTAGGCGTGGCGATGGCAATCCGCTGGGACGGGCGGTGGAGCCGGAGTCGCTTGAGGGGGTTGGTGCGGGCCCATGACAGACCCCCTGCGGATCTTTATCTGCTACGCCCACGAAGACCACGCCTTCAGGAAATCGCTCGTGAGGCATCTATTGCCCCTGAAGAAGAGGGGGCTCTTCGAAGCGTGGGACGACCGACAGATCGCCATGGGTGCTCCATGGGAAGAGCGGCTCTCGGCCGAGCTGGAGCGAGCAGACATGGTGCTCGCTCTGGTCAGTCCCCACTTCATTGAGTCACACTACGCGCTCGACAAGGAGCTAGCCCGGGCGCTGGAGCGCGCCGAGCGGGGAGAGACCCTTGTGGTGCCAATCATCGTGGCACACTGCTTGTGGCAAGAGGTTCCACAGCTCGCAAAGCTTGAAGCGCCGCGAAAAGGTGAGCCCCCGAAAGGTGTGGACGACGACGCCGCGTTCACCGAGATTGTCCGCGCGTTGCGCGCGGAAGGTCTTGCGATTCGTGCGAGACGGGCGGGCGTGCGCGAGGGTGCGAAGGCTGAGCAGGAGAAAACAACCTCGCAAGCGGCTGCGCGGAAGGCCCCAGAAGAGCAAAGTCTGACCGATGAGGAGCAG
>CAYLJT010000603.1:0-5636 GCA_964383995.1 uncultured Polyangiaceae bacterium | reverse complement strand
GCTCCAAGCTCCGAGAGGCTCAAATAGACGAGAAGAAAGAAGGGATGACCGCGGCAACGATCATCCCTTCTTCCTTTCTGCCGTGCCTTGGTCGGGGAGGTGGGCGCGCCGCCACGCGGACCTCCCCGTCCACCGTCAGGGTTGCAGATTGACCTTGATTCGCTCGAGGATCGAGGCGGCGACGGGGCGGTAACCGAACGAGGCGGCGGAAGGGTCGTCGATTTGCGATGGGCAGATCGAGGTGACCACGCCATTATCGCCGACGTCTTTCAGGACACTGAGCTGACGAATGCCAGGGTAGCTCTTGGCGCGCACCTGGAGCGTGCGGCTTCCGCCATCCGCGGGGTTCGCCTCACATAGGGGGTTGTCGTTGGTCGGATCGCTGCAATCACACGCGGGCTCCGCGCTGCTTGGGCTGCAGTCGCGTGGCACGGGCAAGCTGAAGGTGCAGGCGTATTGCAGGTCGTCCTGGCCGGGCACCGAATACTCGGAGCCGTTGATCGGGCTGGTGAGCGAGCCCGGCGGGGCGATGCCGTCACCGGTGATGGGGTTCTGGCCCGAGCGCGGTCCGATGGACTCCACCATGTACGGATCCTGTGGGTAGACAAAGTTGATGGGCTGCCCCAAAATCGCGTCCCAGGTGGAGAATCCGCCCAGGTCGGCGGCGAGCTCGTCGGGCGACTTGAAGCCCTGCCCGAGGTCCTGCGGATCACGCGCGACGTCCTGGTAAGGTACGCCGACGATCCCAGCGAACACCACCAAGCGCGGGTCGCGAGGCGGAGACACACCGTCGGAAGGATCGAGATCCGAGAACAGCGGATTGGGCACGATCTGACCATTGCGATCGGCGATCGACGCCTGCGTCAAGGCCGTGGAGTAGCGATCCATGGGGTACATGAAGTCGATGCCAAAGCGCCTCTTCTGGTCGAAGCAGCGCATGTTCACGGCGTCGCCCAGGTCGTCCAGGATGCCGCAGGTGGGATCCTCAGCGCAGGCGTTCCCGTTCTCGTCGACCCCCGCAGGCTGGCCACAAGAGCGGCAACACGCGCTGTTCGGGTCGGTCTGGCAGATGGCGCGCGCCTTCGGCAGGTGGAACGGCGAGCCACCGCCGCTCTGGAGCTGGTTGGCAAGGTAGAACTGCCCTGACTCATTCGTGGAGCAGTCGTTCTCGTCGGTGAGCATGATGACCAGCACGAGCGAGTCGGGACGCAGAAACTGGCTACGTTGTTCGAGGAGGACGTTGTCGACACCGGACACCTGAATCACGCTCTGCGCGTCCACGCTGATGGTCTCGTAGGGCGCAGGATCCGCGAGGAAGCGATAGGTAGCTTCGAGCTGGGACTCGAAACCACAACCCACCTGACCCACGCCAAGCACGATGTCTTGCAGGTTGGTCGCGAGGGTCGTCCAGTCGTTCTCCCCGGGCGGGCTCTTCTGACCGAGCGGATCCCAGGCCAGGAAGCCGCCGTTCAGGTAGGTCGGAACCGAAGTCGGGTCCCCCGGCGCGACCCGCGACAGGAGGTGAGCCATGTCGTTGTTGGTGCTGGTGGTAGGATCGGCGCCCACGGCGCAGGCGTCGGAGCCGTGCCCGCCCAAGCTCGAGCTGATGACGCCAATGTGGATGTCGTTCATGGCGCTGAACTCGCGCGTTGTGCCCTCGGGACAAGGGTCGATGCCACTGCCAGGCTGAATGGTGGCGGGCTGGCCGCCCGGATCGATGCACGTCGGATTGACCAGGTTTTGAAGGAGATCGGCCATTGCGTAGGCCAAAAAGCCCTGCTTGTCTGCCATCGAGCGCGAGTTGTCGACGGCGATCAAGATATCGACCTTGTCGACGTAGAGCGGGTCGGACGTGCTGCCACCGCCGCCCGTGCTGCTCGATGTGGAGCCAGCCCCGCTGCCACCGCCGCCCGAAATGCCGCCCACGCTGGTGGTCGTGCTGTCGCATGCGGCCAGTAGAGCCACGGCGAAGGCCGCGAAGGTCAAACTACCAAGAACGGATCGGTGCGTCATGGCTTGTCTCCAAGAATGCAATTCGGTTTAGCACACGCCTATCCCCCCTGATAGGGCGTGGCGCCTGACCCATTGTCTGGGCTCAGAGTGTCAGTGGTGGGGGGCCTGCGGCGCCATTACGAAAAACGTCAGGGGCCCAATTTTTTTGGATCAGTGGCCCACAAAAGACTGAATGTGCTCGGCGTGCGCGCTGTTGGGGTACGCCGCCAAGAAGGCGCGCGCACGCGCGGACGCGGCGGACGACTGACCACCACGCGCCAGGGCCTCGATGCTCAAGGCTTCTCGTTCTTGACCGAGGACGCCGTCGGGGAAACGAATGCGCGCCGCTTCGAGCAGCACGAGCGCCTGCCCCGGGTTCCCCGAGCGCAGCGCACCGCGCGCGTCGGCGATGACGGCCGCTTCTTCGCGCAGCCGGCTGCGGCGGGCTTCCACCGCGTCGACGACGGGCGCCGCCGCCGCGCCGGCCCCGGAGGGCGCCTCTTGCGAGGCCTCGAAGCCCGTCGTGTCGGGCAGAGGAGCGCTCGCGGGCGCCTCGTGGTGGTCTGTCGACGGGGCCCCCGTACTGCCCGCAAAAGCCACCTTGTTGGCTCCTTCGGGGGCCGGGGCGGCCCCCGCGCCGATGGCCGGTTCGATGGCCGGCGGAGGCGCCGCAGGCGCGGCTGTCGGTGCCACATCGGGGACCGCTTGGGCGCCCTTTACCAGGGGCGCGGCGGCCTCAGGCGGGGCCGCAACCGACTGCGTCGAGACAACCGTGGATGGCTGTTCCGAGGGCACCACGGCGTCGTAACCGAAGGCCACCGCCGCCGCCGCCAAAGCGCCCAACGCGGCGGATTTGACGGTTCCTGCCAAGAGGCCTTTTCCGGCTGCCGACCCCACACTGGCAGCCTTGCCGGTCAGCGCCTGTGTACCCGCGCCACCGTCGTGAAGGGCACTGCCACCTTGCCCCGAGCCGCTCCCCGAGCCCCCCTGGGCCGCCCCACCGACGGGACCAATCTTGAGGGCCAACGCGGCCCACACGGCGTCTTTTTCGTCGGGGCCGGGGTCGACGTCGAGGCCCGACTGCAAGAGCGCCTTGGCGCCCCGCGGGGCCCCCGAGCCTTCGCTCAACCAGGGCTTCGGTGCTTCGCGCAGGGCGCTCATCGGGCCGCTCCTACCGCTTGAAAGCGTTCTTTGGCGCGCATGCGGCCGAGGGTGGTCTCAAAGGCTTGACGGGCCAAGCGCAGCCGCGAGTACACGGTGCCGAGGGGCACATCGAGGAGCTCGGCGACTTCGTCGCCGGTCTTTTGATCGAGCTCGAAGAGGGTGAAGACGGCCCGTTGTTCCATGGGTAGCTCGTCAAGAAAGGCTTCGAGGATGGCAAGGCCCTGGCGACGCTCCGCATCGCCGGCCACGTCCACGCGGGGATCGGCCTGGGTCGAGAGCTCGGCGTCGTCGGTGTGGGTGCGGCGGACGTGGGCCAAGCGGCGTCTGTCGTGGGCGACCTTCATGCAAATGCCGTAGATCCAGGTGGTCAATTTGGAGCGGCCCTCGAACGTGGGGAGCTTGCGGTGAATGACCACGAAGACGTCTTGCGCCGCGTCGGACGCGTCCGCCTCGCGCACGCCCAAACGGCGTAGCGAGCGCCACACAAAGCGAAAGTGCTCATCGTAGATTTCGCGAAACGTCACGGCGCTGGGTCAGAGTACCGCGCAATACGCCCCGGGGCAGGACGATTGAGCGACATGGGCATAGGTGGCACGGGGCCCGCTCCGCCATCACTGAATTTTCGAGGGCGCCCCATGGGCCTCAAAAGACCACCAAACGGAGGCCCAAGCTCGCGGCGACGCCGACCGGCGGCGGGTCGTAGGCAACCCCGGGCAGACCATCGATGGAAAATCGCTCGTCGGACACGGGCAGAAAGCCGTCGACGCGCGCAACCCAGCCGAAGGGCGCGAAGAGGGTGCCGGAGGCCGTCACTGCGGCGCTGAGCGCCACCCAGGGGCGGGACTCGCTGCGCGAGATGGGGTAGTCGCGCCCGGCGCCCTTCAGACTGCCAAGGGCCAACGCGGGGCAAAGGGCCAGCGACGCGCGGCTCGGCGAGCTTGCGCCCAGGGCCACGTAGCAGCCCCGCAACGACGCGAAACGCAGGCTGACGTCGACCTCGCCGGGGGCGAAGTCGAAGGTTTGGGAAGATGGGAAAAAGCCCGATATTCCGAGGGAAAACGACGGCGTTGGGCGCGCCTCCACGTCCACCACGAAGGCCGGCGCGAGGCGCTCCACCGGGCCCAGCGTGCCGGCCCCTTGCAGGGAAAGGGCGAAGTGCTCGCGGTCGACGGCCGGGGCGGCGGGCGGCGGAGCGAAGGGCCGCGGGCCCGGTGACGGGGCGGAGGCCGACGGAGGCGCGGCGGGCTCGGCGGCTTGATCCAGCAGGATGGCCAAGGTCACCGACAAAGCGTCGGCGAGACCGGCACAGCCCGGCCCCGGATCGGAGAGCGTGCGCACCCGATCGCGGCGCTCCGAGGTCCGCACCACGGCCTCGTAGCTGTCGCCCTCGCGTTGGATTTGAACGTCGTAGCCCGACTCGGACGCGAAGGCGGTGGTGTCGAAGGCCGGCCGCCCCATATGGGCCGCTACCCGCGCGGCGAGGATCTCGGCGTCGGGACAGTCGACCGTGCGCTGCGTGCGCTGCACCGAGAGGCGAGGCAGGGGCGCGACCGTTTGGGCCTCGGCGCTCCCCCCCGACGTCACGCCGAAGAGAGTCGCAGAGAGGCCCAAGACCGTGCAGCAAAACGAGCGCGGAGGTGCCGGAAACACGCCTCCGCGCTTTTATCAGATGGGCGCGATGACGCCGTTATTTTGGGATGGGGAGGGCGGCCAGCAACACACGGTTGCCCCGTCGCACCTTGGCGACCGCGATCTCGCCCGGCGTGGCCTTGCGGATGGCCTCTTGCAACGCGGCGACGTCGGGCGTGGGCGCGCCGTTGACGGCGATGATCACGTCGCCAGGGAAAAGCTCGGTCACGATGCTGCCCGGCATCAGGGCGTCGATCTGCACGCCGCCGCGCGCGTTCGAGACCTGAATGCCCATGCGGCGATCGTTGGCGTTGGGCTCGCGGGGGCCGGGGGCGGCCTTTCCAGCGCGAGCCGACGGCTCATCGTCGTCGAGGCGATCGAGCTTTGCTTTGAGCTCCAACTTTTTTCCCTCGCGCACGACGTCGAGGGCGATCTCCGTCCCCGGCGGGTTGCGCGCCACATTGCGCGGCAGCTCTTCGGCGTGCGTGATGGCGGTGCCGTTCACGCCCACGATCACGTCGCCCGCGACGATGCCCGCGCGCGCCGCGGCGGCGTTGGGCTCGACGTCCGAGACAAGCGCGCCCTTGGGCGAATCGAGGCCGAGGGCGGAGGCCAGATCCTTGGTCAACGGCTGAAACACGAGGCCGAGCTTTCCGCGCTCGACGCGGCCCTTTTCGCGCAGCGCAGGCAGCACGTCCTTCAGGGCGTCGATGGGGATCGCGAAGCCGATGCCGTTGGCGCCCGCGCGGATCGCGGTGTTGATCCCGACGACCTCACCCCGATCGTTGAACAGCGGTCCGCCCGAGTTTCCGGGGTTGATCGAGGCATCGGTTTGAATGAAATCGTCGTAC
>CAYLJT010000602.1:0-5637 GCA_964383995.1 uncultured Polyangiaceae bacterium | reverse complement strand
CGGGCTCCACCGTCTTGGCGGATCTGGAAGGTCTCGGCGTGCCTTGGGCCTGGGCCGTCTCCAGCGGGGCCCGGTCGCCGACTGCGGAGGCCGGCCGTGTGGCCGGCATCGTCGGCGTCTCCGTGGGGCGGGCTGTCTTGGCGCGACCCCGACGGTCGGCGCGGGCGGGGAACCGACCTTGCGGGAAGCCACCGTCCACAGCCGTCTTGACGGGGGGCTTTCTTGGCGCGACCCAACGAGGTCATGGCCAAGAGGCCCTGGGCACCTCGTGCGAGATCGGACCGCCATCCACGGCGGAAATGGGGGTGGTGCCACCCCGGGTGATGCCGCCGCCGAAGGTCCGGTGTCTTGACCCCAGTGGCAGCTCTTGCGAGCACCGAGGCTCGGAGGCGCGATAGGAACAAGCACGCTGACATCATCGGTCTTGTCCAAGCGCATCCACGCCATGGTCTTGTCCATGGCGAGGCCCAGGGGCGGGTGCGGAGACTCGAAGGGGCTCGGACCCGCTGTCGTTGGAGCCTTCGAGAGGATGACAGTGTCTTGACACAAGGCCGGTCGAAGCCACCGTCTGCGGAGACGTGCGGAGAACGACGCCAAAGTCCAACGTGTCCTCCGCCATCTCGAGGTCATCCGTCTTGGCAAGTCTGGAACGTCACAGTCAAAAGGCCTCGGGGCGAGCTCCCATGCCGGCAAGTGCAGAGAATGCGAGGTCGAGGATCGCGTCATCCAAGCCAAAACCCAGGAAAATCTGAAACTATCTGCCCAACGAATGGCGTTCAGCTGCGAAGGCCGGGGTTGACGCGGCTCCAACCTATCATGGGGCGCGGGAGGTGGGGAGCGAAGCGAGCCACCGACCAAGCCCTCGCGAGGGATCCGATTGTCGAACCCGGCCTTCGTCAGCTGCAACGGCGGGCTAGGCCGGTTGCGACGTAGGCAGCCATGTTAGACCTCGTCGAGCGACGCTCCGCACTGTACCACGCTGATGGGTCCAAGTGCGGCGCGTAGTTCAATTCGAAAATTCGTCTCCCGCATCGCGCTGCTTCAGCCATTTCGAAGCGTATCCAATGCGACGCATCGACGGCGGGTGAGCGGACTAGCAAAACGTCACTCGAGTCGCATAGCGCAGCGCGGATCTGCGGCTCAAGAGGAAGCGACAAGTCCAGGTACTCGAAATCAACCCATACAGCAGCATGAGACAAGCGCAGAAAGGGGAGCAGCACGGAAATGAATGAGGTGTTCCGTCGCGAATAGCTAAGGAATAGCATGATCGTTACTTCGTCTTCGCAGGTAGGCTTAGGCGCGCGCTGCCTTTCTTGTCTTTTACTACCTCAACATTCGGGACGAATGTCACCGCTTCCGCGACGCTCCTCGATCCGCCCGGATTGACGTACTCTGTGCTGACTTGAACGACGCACCCGCCGGGCACGGTCATAGCCTTGGTGCTCTTCTTCCAAGCTCTACTTTTCGCCGTCGCGGAAAATAGCAGTTGGAGCTGGTCCGGGTCGCCTGAAATATCAACCTTTTCCTTCACATCCTCGGTGCTTTGAGTGGCACGGACGCCTGCCTCGATCTGGAGGATCTCGCCGAATTTAACGGCAGACCCTTCTTTCAGACGTTTCGACAGGGCGTCCAGAAGCTCGACGAGCGCTCTTCGAAGTACCAGCGCAGCTAGCAGAACAACGAGCGGCCACGCCAGCGCCTGGATGATCGGTGTGATGATCGGTGCTAACTTCTCAATCATCGGGGCAGCCCTCGGAGGGCTGACGTCGGAGAGACGTGCTCAGAGTCAAAGTATGTGTGCGAGTTCGTCATATATTCCTTGTGGCTGACGGGGATATTCTGCGAGTCGGCGTGTTTCGTTCCTCGGCCCAACGTCCGGCCGATGAGCCGCGAAACCCGCCGGCCAGATGATAGTGAGTGATGTGACGCCGTTGACCACGGAAGGGCGTTCTTCATGGGAGACGCCGGGTTTCGCCGGATCCATCGGCTTGTTGTGCAGCCCTCGCGATGGGGAGTATGTTAGTGACTCCCGGGCAGCCCGGTCTGTCTCGGACTCGTACTCTACCATCACGCACCCTCCGATCTAGCGTCGTCCTCGTACTCCGAGAGGATGCTGTCGTTGACGTGACCAAGATGTGGCAAGGCGGCGATCGCGTCGACGCTGTCGTAGGAAAGGAAGGTACAGCGCTCTTGGAGGGGCTTGCCCTCGATGAGGGAGAACACAGGGCGCCGAATCTCGTCGAAAACCTTGCGCTTTCGGTCTTCGGGACCAACGATGTGCAGCCGAATATCCATGTTTGGCTGGAGAGCCAGGAGGTCCGCCATTCTGAGAATCCCGGAGTAGATGGCAGTCGTGTGTTCGACCTCGAAGGCACGCGCCATCGAACGTCCTTTGAGCCAAAGCACGTCAATGTTCTCTATCGTCTTCAAAGTTGTATTGTCGTAGTTGAGGGGAAGCTGGTCCAGGAGGTTAGCTTCGACCGTCGGTTGCTCTCGGACTACAGCTGCTCGGTCCGTAGCAGGTATCCAGACTCGGAAACCCATGGTCGTGCCGATCTTCGCGAGAAGCGCTTGAATCTTGATGGACTCTCTCGCGTGTTTTGGCGACGGTTGGACTGGCTCCTCGGCGTCCAGTGGCACGCTTACGATAACCTCGCCGCCCTCGCGCCGAACACGATGTTCCTCTATCAGACGAGCATCCTTGGGATCGAGTGGGTAGACCTTTCGTTTTGTCGCCTGCCCACGAAGGAGGGATTCGAGCAGTTTACCATCCTCGGGGTCGAGTGGTGCAAGGCTGGTTCGAACCGCACCGGTCCACAACGACGAGCCTGGTTGGTGGCCTTTGGTGAAAGAAAGGCGCGGCCACAGCGCGCGGTCGTGAATGGGAATGCCCTGGTCGGGCGGTAGCCAAACGGCCGCGTTGATGGGGAGACGGATCACAAAAGGGTCATCTTTGTCAGCGAACATCGGCGTCGCGTCTTGAAACGCGGCGCCTGTGACCTCGAAGAGCCCAACCCACCTGGACAGACCCGTCATGTATGCGACCAGGAAGTCGCCGACGCCAACCCGCTCCGCCGCCTTCTGTTGCCGGACGCGAACTGCACTGAACTCCTTTTTGGAGTCAGTGAAACGCCTATGGGTTTCGGGGGAGAACAGGGTTACGTAGTAGGTCATGTAAGTTCAGATGCCAGCGAAGCCGGGGAGTACCTTGTTACCTGGCAGCACGACGCTGCAAATTCTGCCTGCACAACATCGCATTGGACAGCAGCAGCAAACAGCCCGCGCCGGCCGAGCTCCGTAATAGAGCAGAAACCCATCGACCAACCCCCATAAGGCGTAACCCGCGCGGATCCCGGCCGCGGTCCCCCACGCGCCTTACGCGCCTCGCGAGCGGAAAGCCGCCCATTCACGTAACCGGCGTCAACCCACGCGCCCCGCTTCTTTCTGCTCCCCTTACGCAGATCGCCAGCGTCAGGCCAGCCATCCGCGCAACCGACGCTCGTCGCCCGTCGTCGCGTCAATCGCCGGCCATTACGTTCTTGCACGGCGGACGACCACGTGGCAGCGCATTGCGCGCGTCTTGCAGCCCCGGGCGACCTCGTGCCTGGCCACCGCGGCGTCGGACGAGGGTGCCCGGCCGTACCGCTACCCCCACCGCCGTGGTCGCAAAGTGCCGCGTCCCTCATGGTGGCCACCCGCATTCTTACGACGCTATCGAGCCCCCGTGCCGCTCGTCAACCCCAAAGCTGCCCTCCCCGAAAGTAGGCACCGCGAGTGTCCGAGACGTTTCTCCACCTGACCGCGACACCCGGGTGCACACCAACACCCACCCACCCCCGGTATCCCCCCGCCAGCTTCACGGACCGGTCGGAGGCTCGCCGGGCCCGTCGTCACCGCCGCTCGCGCCGGCGCTTCGCAAGAGGCCCAGTCTGCGGAGCAGCCTTCGGTCCTTCAGCACCATGCGCGCCGCGTGGCTCCACTCCAGGTAATACGCCCACAGCTCTTCGTCGGCCGCGGTCAGCTCGTCGGCTGTCGGGTGGTCTTTGCCATTGCCGTCCCGGGACAAGACCCCATAGGCCCCGTCCACTTGAGCGAGGACGGCGGGGGTGAGGCCTCGCTGCTCGAGCACATCGAGGGCGCCAGGGGAGGCTTTGGCTAGATCGCTCGTGGGATCGCGGAGCTGCGTGAGCCACATCATGACCACCACCGTGCGCGCCGTGCTGCCCGCTGCCGCAAGCAAACTCTCCAGGTTTGCCAAGGCTTGCGGGTGGCGCCGCCGCAAGGTGAGCGTGATCATCGGCACCCATTCCTTGCACCACGCGGCTAAAAACCGGTTGGCCGCCCCTTCGTCCCCGTGCGGGGAGGGGACGGGCATGTGCGTACGCGTTGCCGCCCGTAAGAGCCGCCAGCCTTCCTCAATGTCCTCGTCACGAAATCCACGGGTGGCGAGGGCCTCGGCGATGCGTGGATGCCGAAGGCCAAACAAGAACCTCGTTACCCGCTCGGCGCGTTCCGTGGGACTCATCCGGGGCATAACTTCCTCCGACTCCTTTCGAACTTCCCTCGTGCAGCATCCCTTTTTTACACGTTCTCAGAAGAATTTCGCAAGAAGCACGACATCGCTCCAGTGCCTCAACGATGGGCGCCGCGAGGCGACGACGCCATCAATGCGGGGCCGTTTCTTGACATCGAAGGCGCGAAGAATTGGAGCGTAGGAATCCTGGGTAATTAACGAGGAACTTTTACGTGCCGCTGACGGTGCAAATCGCCAATACTCGGTGCGTATGATGTTCTACCTAGAATGTTTAGTTGACACGTGGGGTAAATTAGCGTGCCATTATTCACCTAGGTACTCAAACGCGAGAGATCATTTATATATTAATGGTCTCCTCGCAAAAAAGAGCGGGTAATATTTGCTACACTGTAGAAAATACGAAGTCCTTGCAGGGCCTGTTACGAGCTCACACCGAAAATTCGCGTCATCGAGTGGAGGATGGCACTCACAGCGGGGCAGACGGGGTACGGGTCCGTTGGGCTCGCGGTGCGCTGGGGATCCTTCGTTCGGGCGTCGTCACCTACGTTTCGTGGGAAAAAACGTCGGCTCGCGCGACTCGTCGCGGCCGGGGTGGACAGCGCGTCTGTCCGTCCAACGTTTGGCCACGAGCGGCAAAAATACCCCCTCCCCGCGAGCGTGCCAAAGAAGGGCGGGCTCGGCCTTCTTGCCTGCGCAGCGTCGTCCCGGAGAAGCGGCCGAACTACGACGTTGGTGTCAAAAGCGACCACGACTTGCTCCTTTCCGGATGCCTGGCTCCATCTCTTCGATATAGGCGAAGCGACTAGAAGCGGGGGGCAGCCGCGCGAGGAAGTCCTCCGGCTCGTAAAGGACCGGCGTGAGTTTGGCGGCCGGCACCTGAGACGGTCGACTGCTTCTTGCCGAACCCCTCGCGCGGCCTTCGTTCAACGATACAGTTTGAAGAACCGAAACGCCTTGGGCCAATCGGCGCGTGGTTTGAATGCCACGGCGACTTCCTGCCCATCGAGCGCCGACTCGGTCAGCACGACGTGGTCTTCGAGCTCTTTCGCGCGTAAGCGTTCACGGCACGTAGGTTCATCAGCTCCATATGAGTCCATAGGCTC
>CAYLJT010000601.1:0-5667 GCA_964383995.1 uncultured Polyangiaceae bacterium | reverse complement strand
GTCGTCGGCCCGAACGAGCCCGACGCGTAGCCCGTCGGGGTCTTGGCGGGCCCCGCGTAGTACACGGCGTGATCGCGGAGGTAAGAGGGCATGGGCTCGCCGCGATCGAGGCGCTCTTTGATCTTCGCGTGGGCGATGTCGCGCGCCACGACGAGCGGGCCGGTCAGGGACAGGCGGGTCTTGACCGGGTGGCGAGACAGCTCCGCGCGAATTTCTGCCATCGGTCGGGTCAGATCGATGGACACCACCTGATCGCCCAGCGCGTCAGCGGTGGGCGCGGGCAGGTAGCGCGCGGGGTCCTGTTCGAGGGCCTCCAGAAACACGCCATCCTTCGTGATCTTGCCGAGCGCCTGCCGGTCAGCGCTGCAGGAGACGGCGATGGCTACGGGGCAGGAGGCGCCATGCCGCGGCAAGCGGATGACTCGGACATCGTGGCAGAAATACTTCCCCCCGAACTGGGCGCCGATGCCCATCTTCTGGGTGAGCAGGTGCACGTCCTTTTCGAGGCCGATATCGCGAAATCCACGGCCGAGCGCGTTGCCCTCGCTGGGCAAGGTGTCCAGGTAGTGGGCGGAGGCGAGCTTCGCGACCTTGAGGGCGTACTCCGCGGAGGTGCCCCCGACCACGACCGCCAGGTGGTAAGGTGGACACGCGGCCGTGCCCAACGTGCGGAGCTTTTCGTCGAGGAACGACATCAGGCTCTCGGGGTTCAGCAGCGCCTTCGTCTCCTGGTAGAGGTAGCTCTTGTTGGCCGACCCGCCCCCCTTCGCGATGAACAGAAACTTGTAGGCTTCGCCGTCCGTCGAGAAGATCTCGATCTGGGCAGGGAGGTTGTTGCCCGTGTTCTTCTCGGTGTACATGTCGAGGGGCGCGAGCTGCGAGTAGCGCAGGTTGGCCGTCTGGTAGGTCTCGAAGACGCCCCTCGCGATGGCCTCCTCGTCGCCGCCAGGCGTCAAGACCTGTTGACCCTTCTTGCCCATGACGATGGCCGTGCCCGTATCTTGACACATGGGCAGCACGCCCCCCGCGGAGATACAGGCGTTCTTGAGCAGATCCATGGCCACGAAGCGGTCGTTCGGGGAGGCCTCCGGATCGTCCAGAATCGCGCGGAGCTGGGCCAAGTGGGCGGGGCGCAGCAGATGGGCGATGTCGCGCATCGCCTCACGCGTGAGCAGCGTCAGGGCCTCGGGCGCGACTTCGAGGAAGGTGCGTCCCGCGGCCTGAAACGTGGACACATGGTCCTTTGTGAGCAAACGGTAAGGCGTCTCGTCGGGACCCAGGGGCAATATCTCTTGAAAAGCCATGTCGAGCATGAGGACCTCTCACGAGGTCCTACACCAGCTCGCCCGGGCTCGGAAGTGGTCAATCGCCGACGCCGTAGCCGATCAGCCCGCCGAACGCCTTGGCGTCGCCGTAACCCGCGTAAGTCACGCCGAAGAACAGCTCGTCGCCGTCTTCGAGCACGGTAAATGCGCGCCCCCAGAGCCGCGTCTCGCGGGGCACGTCGGCCGCCCTATCGCCATCGATCGCACCACGGAAGAGGCGCTTTCCAGAGACCTCCAGCCCAACGCCGCCGAGGCCCAAGCGCGCGCGCCCTTCCACCGCCCAATAAAGGGCTGCGTCGACCGAATACGTGTTGCCATCGCCACCCCCGATGGTATCCGCACCGACCCCCACGAGCGGCGCGATGCGCAGGGGGCCCAAAATGACGCCGAAGCCCGCGCCGAGGTGCGCGTCGAAGGGCACGTTGCCATCGCCGTTCACGCCGACACCGAAGCCCGCGACGCCCGCCGGCCCGAAGAGATCGTCGTCCTCGCCTTCCAGCGCGACGGCGTCCACGCCGAGCCAAAAACCCGTCGTTTTGCCGTATCTTTCCGCGTCGAGCCGATCGACCGCGAAAGTTACGCGGGGCCCCGACGTAAAGCGTGCGCCCTCCCATGGATCGCGCCAAGGCTCGTCTTCGTCGGGCTCCGGCATCGAAGGTTCGGGCTGGGCCACGGTGAGCGGCGGCGGAGGTGGAAGAGGGGGTGGCGGCTCCACCCCCGGAGGTGTCGCAAATCCCCTGGTATTGTCGGGTGGCGGCAACATCATGATGGCGCCGTCCGGATCCGCGGGCGGCGCCGGAGGAGCGCCGTCTTTCAGCTCGATGGTCTGCGCGAGGGCCGCGTCAGCAGACAAGAACTGGGCCGCGTTGACCGCGCAAAAAGCGAATAAGGCGGGGAAGATCAGGCGAAAACGCTGCACGTTGTCACTCCAAGCTTCGGGTCGATAGCCCATTATGACACGTTTTTGGGGCGCGTGGGACCCTGGCGAAAGGCGGTTGACAGACGCATCACAAAGGGGTCGGATAGGGCCCCGGGCGAGTCCCAGGCCCCATGAGGAGGTTCCCGTGCGCGACGACGACGACCTTTCCGACGCGGAGCTAGCAAAGATGGACCCCGGTGTGGCGACCCATTGGCAGTCCGGGAACCCCGAGCCCATCGAGGTCCTCGTGCTCATGGCACGATCGGTCAGCACGGCGACGGAAGCGCGCCTTGCCCACCTCGAGTTCGCTGGTACAGGCCAGGTCCGTTCCGGCCGCGTCGACCGCGATACCTTGGCCGAGCTGGTGTCGTTTCCAGAGGTCATCGAAGTCAACGACGGACGCACGACCTTGACACCCTGAGGCAGGAGACATCGTGGCCGCCCCCCAAAGCTACTTCGTGACGGATGCAGGGGTAGCCCTGCGAGCGTCGGATGTGTTGGCTGCCCGCTTCAAGAAGCGCCCGCTGCCGGTGGCAGAGGTGCCCAAGGGCCCCGCCGAAAACAACGAGCTTGCCGTGGTCCGCAACGGAAAACTGCGGCCCGGGGTCCTGTACGCCACCAAGGATGGCAGTGCCCGTCGGCTGTTCCTCCCCAAGTGGTCGGTCGCCAAAAACGCGCAGGGCCTGGACGCCATCACGATCACCCTCTCCACACGCCAGCTCATCGTGGAGATCGACGCGCCCTTTCCGGAGGGGGAAGACGTCGCCATGATGGGTCATACGCTGGAGGCCAAGCTGAGCTATTGGTTGATCGCCCAATCGGGTCAACGAGCAACCCAAGAGACCCTGGCATTTCCGACCATCAGCTCGACCTCCGACAACGAGCCTTTGCGACGCAGACTGCTTGTGACGCTCGACGACAACGGGCACGTCGGGCGCGTCGCCAAAGCCCTGATGACGCCGGAGCAGGGCGCCGAGCTGGTGCTGACCGCGCGGGCGGAGGTGGGTGTCCCCAAGCCTCGCGTTCTTACCATCGACAAGAGCGCCACACTGGCCATCAGCAAAATGGACCTGACCAAGCTCGTCAAGCCGGTTAGCGTCAAGACATTCGCCGTAGCGAGCCTCAGGGCGCCCTTGACGGCAAAGCCCGTTGTCACGACGGCGCCGACCGGCGAGCTGAAACCGATCACGGCGATCGACGGCAGGATCACGGCCCGCCCGCTCCGTCGCTTCCCGGTCGACGCGCCGCCCACGCCGCCGGCCAACCCCCCCGACGACCCGCCCGAGGTCTTCGATCCGATGGACAGAAAGCGCATTCGGCGCCCTCCCTTCCACGTGGATCCGGCGGTCACGCCCCCCGGTAGGCCCCCTTTTACGCCCCCTGTCCGGCCACCCGTCGTTCCGACGGACGTGGTGCCGACGACCGCGGCGTGCGACCAGACGATCGCGATGGCGCGGCCGCGAAACCAGTACCCCCACATCTACGAAGGCTTGGGTGGCTGGCAGCTCCCCGAAGGGCAGTTCCTGTCCTCCGTGGCCGGCCTGGGTGACGGCAACGACGTCCCGATGTGGGTAGACACCGCCTTCCCGAAAAACTTCTACTACCTCCCGCGGCGGTTCCTCCTGGCGCGCGGCGACGCGCCCCCCTTCTCCCCGGCCATGTTGGCTATTTTCCGCGACACCGAGGAGGAAGGTCAGGCTCCCCGGGCGGAGCTTACCCTCATCCTCGATCCTTACCTCGACGTTTCCGACCTGCCCCGGGCGCGCCAGCGGGCCGAGCGTTGGCTGCAGACGAGCGGACAGGTCGGTCCTCCGAACATGTTTCTGCTAGAGCCCAGCGTGCAGCAACTGCTCTGGCGTCTCCCCTCCGCCGCCGGAGGGCCCGATCAGGTGGCCGCCGCGGAGGGCGCTACCATCTCCTTCAAAGACGGCATCGAGGACACCATCGAGCTCGGCTACGACGAGCTGAAACGCCTGCTCCTCAACTTGCTCTCGGTGCAGCTCGCGGGGGTCTCGGGCTCGCTCACCTACGACTCGCCGTCCTCTCCTGGACAGGTCGATAGCCTCGACGTACATGTCAGTTTCCGCGATGTTTGCGGCCGCGCGGTGAGCTGCCGACTGCTCGGTCCGGCAAACCTGGGGGTGCGTGTCGAGCTGCAAAACATCGCCGAGAGCGACATCGTGGTCCACCCGCGCTGCGCCGTGCGTGTGGGCGACGCCATGCACAGCGCCGTGCTCCATACGCCCGAGGGCGGCACCTTGCCCGATCCGACGCTGGTCGCCCAGGGCGGTTCCATCGAAGCGGTCCTCCTGTGCGACATGCCCAACGTCTTTCTCGGCGCCCTCGGCCCCGAGGACGTGCGCGTGTCATGGCAAGGTGCACCGACCCGCGATCAGCTGCTCACGCTGGTGGGCGAGCTGATGGCGGCGCCTGCCTTTGCGCCCGCGAGGGCCCCGTTGACCGTGGAGACCTTGCCGGAGATGTTCGTCGCCCCCGGGCGCAGGCCGTTGCGCGCCATCCGCTTCGAGCTGGAAAACGACGTCTCCACCGAGCTTACCGCGGACGGCTTGCTGCGCGAGGTTGGCGTCCGCCAACCCTTCCTGCTCGCCCTCCTCGACGACGCGGGGGCGGCCGCGCTGCGCTACCGCTTGACCAACCTATACGCCGACGGCGGGGAAGGTACGCCGGGCCCCTGGACGTCGTGGGAAGGTGGCAGCCCATTGCTCGTGGGCAGCGGCCCCTGGGAGAGCTGACCGTGCTACGCACCGATACCCCCCCGATCACGCTCGCGGCAGGCTTTTTCTTGCTGCCCGACCACGCCGATCCGAACACCCTCTACCTGACGACGAGCCACCTTGCCGTGGCCGACGTCCGCCCGGGAGAGCCCGATTTTTCCCTTACCCGCTACCGCTCGGAGGGTCAGAGCGGGGCCGTGTTGTCCATGGGCATCCGCCTCGCCGAGCCGCCTTCCGTGCTCACGCAGGCCCTCTTGGCAAGCGGGAAGATCATCAAAAATGCGCCCTTCTCTTCGTTCTCTGCGCGCCTGCGCATGAAGACGCCAATCGCCGCGGAAGACCGCCTTACCCCCTGGGTCGCGGGTCAGGCGGGCAGCGGGCTGGCGCGGTTTGCCATGACCTTGTCGCCCACCGACGCGGAGCTGTTCTCCTCACTGCTCGACACGCCGGTGCCGGCCATCGAGGTGGACGCGGTCGTGTGCTACAACGGTGCGGCCGGCGCGTTGCCGGTGATCGCGCGGGTCGCCACGGCCCGCTTGGGCGAGGCACTGGCCCGCACCCTCCCAGCGGGAGAGGTGCCGGCGGATGTGCTCATTTCGGCCGGTGTTGCGGCCCTGGCGGCGGATCCTACCCTCTACACCACGGAGCGCACCGACCGCGGTCAGGCGCCCCTCGACGAAACACAGGT
>CAYLJT010000600.1:0-5677 GCA_964383995.1 uncultured Polyangiaceae bacterium | reverse complement strand
TTATTCTCGCGCGGCGCTCGCACATCGACTCGCTGGTCAGCAAGCTGCGCGAGCCAAGGGTAAAGAGTGTCATCGAGCCCATGCTGCTCGGCAAACAGCCGTCAAGCATGTTGGAAGATGATGTTGCCTACGTTGTCGGTCTGGGCCTTGTCCGGCACCAAGGCGGCCGTTTTGAGATGGCCAATCCCATCTACCGGGAGGTTGTCCCTCGGGTCCTCACGTTCCTCAATCAAAGCGCAATTCCCAACGAGCCCGCGTGGTATGTCTGCGACGACGGCACGCTAGACCTACCCAAGCTGATGGTCGATTGGCAGCAGTTCTGGCGCAAAGACGGCCACCTGGCCGCCCAGGGTTTTTCTTACCAAGAAGCGGGTCCCCACCTGATGCTGATGGCGTTTCTGCAGCGCATCATCAACGGGGGAGGGCGCGTCGAGCGCGAGTATGGTCTCGGACGAGGCGCCCTCGATCTGGTGATTTTCTGGAAGGACGACCGGCACGTGATCGAGGTCAAGCTGCGCAGGGACGAGAGCACCGAGGCCGACGCCATCGAGCAGACGGCGGGCTACCTCGACCACCTCGGCTTGAAAGAGGGGTGGCTGGTGCTGTTTGACCTGCGCAAGACGTTGACCTGGGCGGAGAAGCTTACCTTGCGAGACGTGGAAGCAGACGGCAAGGTGATTCACGTCGTGGGCTGCTGAGCCGTACCTATGTTCGGAGAAACACCTCCGACCCAACGCAACCCTGGAACACACGCGCCATCTGCACTACGGTCCGCCCCATGGCGCCCAAGCCTACCCTCATCGACCCCGTGTTGGGGCCCCTGACCGACGACCTTCTGACCCGCGACTTTCGCGTCTACCAACGCGCAAAAGGCCATCGTTTCTCTTCGGATGACATGGTCACCGCGTTCGTGGCCGTCGGCGCGGCTCCGGCGGCCCGGCGGGTGGTCGACTTGGGGTGCGGGCTGGGCTCGGTTCTTTTGCACCTCGCTTGGAGCTTGCCCGAGGCTACCCTGGTCGGCATCGAGGCCCAAGAGGCTTCGTTTTCGCTGCTTCAGCGCAACGTCTCGCGCAACTCCCTGCAGCACCGTGTCGCGATCTACCACGGCGATCTTCGCGATTCCACGCTCCTTGCTTGTCTCGGACAAGGGCAGTTCGATCTGGTCACCGGCACGCCACCTTACTTTCCTCCAGACACTGCCCTCGACGCCGCCGACGCCCAGCGCACGTTCGCCCGCATCGAGCATCGGGGCGGCGTGGAAGCTTACCTTGCCACAGGGGCGTTGCTCTTGGCGCGCGCTGGACGCCTGGTTTTGTGCGGCGACGCGCGCGCCGATGCGCGGGTGCAGCGCGAGGCTGCGTCGTTGGGGCTTGCGCTCCTGGCTCGTTGCGACGTCTTGCCACGGCAAGACAAGCCGCCCCTGTTCAGCGTGTGGACGCTGGGCTGGACAGCCCAGGCCATGGCCGTATCTTACCTTGCCCTGCGCGATGCCCACGGCCAGCGCACCCAGGATGCGGACAAACTGCGCGCGTTCTCCGGGTTTGGCGCCGCGGCCTCGGGCCCTTTGCGCTCTTGACGTCGAAAGGCGTTCCGCGGCCCGCGCCGCCGTGGTAACCACGGTGCTTCCTATGACACACGAGCGCGTTGGTTTGATCGAGGCCCTGGGCCTCCGTCCCTTTGGCCAGACCTTCGCGCAGGCTCGGTTGGCGGCCATGGGCGATGCCTCCACGCCCAAGAGCCGGTTCGATCTTTCCTCCCTCCGGCAATTCCAACCCCACTTCGCGCTGCCCTTGTGGCTCGGACAAAAGCCGAAGGGAAGGTTGGTCCCGGTCACCAACCTGTACAACTACCATCAACCGCCCCCCGAGCTCGGTTGGTCGGTCCGCGTGACAGACGTCCTGGATTTTCGCGGGGGAGCCAACACCTACGACAGCCATAACGGCACCGACTTCGCCGTTCCTCCGGGGACGCAGGTCCTGGCGGCGGCGGCCGGCAAGGTCGTGCGCGTGTCGAGCGAGTTCAACCGCGGCGGGCGCAAGGTGTTCATTGAGCATGGAGGGGGCCTGGTCACGACCTACAATCACCTGGCTCGGCCCCTGGTCACGCCTGGACAGCGGGTAGGGCGGGCGGAGGTCATTGCCATCTCGGGCTACAGCGGCATCGACGCGGTCGTCGGCTTTCCCTGGGTTCCACCCCATGTCCACTTCAACTGTTGGCTGAACGGCCGTTACGTCGACCCCTTCAGCCCGCTACACGCTGACGTGCCCTCGCTCTGGCGGCGGCACAACGACCCGGTCCCCGCTCGCCTCGCCGAGGTAACGTCCGACACCTACGAGCCCACGGTCTGGGACGAGCAGGCGATCCTCGCCGCCGCGGCGGCGTGCAACCACGACGGAGCGCGAAAGGAGATCCTCGACGCGCCCTCGCTCGACGAGCGGGCGGGCGCCGCCTTGATGCAGCTCTGCTACTTCCCCACGCGCTTCGATCGCGTTCGCCTCGGCGACGACTTCACGCTCTATCGCTCGACCTACGAGCGAGCGCCTCGGCTCGACCTGCCATTTTCCGAGAGCGACTACGACGGCGTGTTCTTCCCAAACCGCTGATCGACGTCCGAAAGGCTGGTCTTCCGCTGGCTCCGCACGCGGCCTTGCCGCGGGCGAGGGCGCCCCGATTCGTTGTTGCGTTGCCGCGCGAGGGGGCGATAGACTCGCCGCGAGCGAACGAATGAGAGCGAAAGCACCCTCGGGCATGAAGCTCGTCAACCTCTTCCTCGGAGGCTGGACCGGGCTTGTGCTCTTGTTTCTCTATCTGCCGATCCTGCTCCTCATCGTCTACTCGTTCAACTCGTCGCGCCTCGCCATCGTCTGGGAGGGCTTCACCTTCCAGTGGTACAGCGACCTCTGGAGCGAGTTCGTCCGCCACCTCGCCGACGAGCGGCGCTCGACGCTCATCGAGTCGATGAACAACAGCCTGATCATCGCGGCGTTCACCACGGTGTTGTCGGTCGTCCTCGGGACCTTGGGGGCCTGGGTGCTCTACCGCTACCGCTTCCCCGCGCTCAAATCGATCACCACGCTCGTGTTCATTCCGATGATCATCCCCGAGATCATCATGGGCATCAGCCTGCTCGTCTTCTTCAAGACCGTGGAGTTCGAGCTCGGCTTTACCACGGTGATCATCTCCCACGTCACGTTCTGTTTTCCCTTCGTCCTGATCGCCGTTCAGGCGCGGCTCGCGGGGCTCGACCCATCCCTCGAAGAGGCCGCCATGGACCTCGGGGCGACGCCGCTCCAGGCCTTTCGCCTGGTGATGGTGCCCTACCTTTTGCCCGCCATTGTTTCCGGCGCGCTGATGTCTTTTACGCTGTCGCTCGATGAGCTGATTGTGACTTATTTCACACGGGGACCCAAGTCCGAGACCCTGCCAATCAAGGTGTTTGGCATGGCCAAAGTCGGGCTCAACCCGATGCTGAACACCATCTCTACGGTGTTCATCGTTCTTACTGCGCTGCTTGTCATCCTCGCTGAGTCGTTCAATCGAACGGCAAAATCCTCCGCCAAGGAATAATCGACATGAAACGTTTGCAAGCGATTCTGACGCTGCTGGTGCTGCCGCTCCTCGTTTTGCTGGGGTGCAACGAGCAGAAGCCGGCGCCTGCGGCGGCGCCCAGCGGCTCGGGCGGGCCGGCGGCGGCACCCGTCGCCAAAGCAGGTCCCGAGCTCAACCTCTTCGCCTGGTCCGAATACGTCCCTCAAGACGTCATCGACGGCTTTACCAAGGAGACTGGAATCAAGGTCAACTACGAGACCTACGCCTCCAACGAAGAGATGCTGTCCAAGCTGCTCGCGGGCGGCACCAAATACGACCTCATCCAGCCCTCCGAGTACACCATCGAGGCCCTGGCGAAGCAGAAGAAGCTGCTCGAGATCGACTGGAGCCGCATCCCCAACATGAAGAACATCGCGCCCGAGATGCGCAACCGGCCCCACGACCCGGACCAGAAATACTCCGTGCCTTGGATGGCGGGCTCCGTCGGCATCGTCGTCAACACCGACAAGATCAAGGACCCCATCACCGGCTTCAAGGACGTCTTCCAAGACAAGTACAAGGGTCGCATCGTGGCCCTCGCCGACAGCCGCGAGCTCGTCTCCTGGGCCATGAGCACCCTCGGCCTCGACGCCAACCAGGTGACCCCCGAGGCCCTGGAGAAGGTCAAGCCCGTCCTCGCCCAGTGGATCAAGCTGGTGAAGGTGTTTGACTCGGACAGCCCGAAGACCGCGCTCCTGAACGGCGATGTGGACATCGGCGTGGTGTGGAGCGGCGAAGGCGCCATTCTCACCGAGAAGGACAAGAAGTTCACGTACATCATGCCCTCCGAGGGCACGCACATGTTCATCGACAGCTTGGCCATCCCGGTCGGCGCGACGAACAAGATCGGCGCCGAGATGTTCATCGAGTACATCCTGCGCCCCGAGGTCTCGAAGCTCATCTCCGACGCCTTCCCCTACACGAACCCCAACCTGGAAGCGCGCAAGCTGCTCAGCAAAGAGCAGCTCGCCAACGTCGCGAGCTATCCCCCCGCGTCGAAGATCGAGACCTTCCGAGACATCGGCAAGGCCGCCTCGGACATCGACAAGCTGGTGACCGACCTCAAGGCGAGCAACTAGCCTTATGACCACCGCCGCGAAGCTGCCCGAAATCAAGGGTGCCGAGCGCCGCCCGGGGCTGCGCGGCTGGCTATTGTTTTTGCCCCTCTTGATCTGGCTCCTCGCGTTCGTGGTAGCCCCGACGGCGATCATCGTCGTCTACAGCTTCTGCCAACGCGACGAGCTGGGTCAGGTGGTGTTCGATCCGTCCATCGAAAACTACGCACGGGTGCTCGACCCGACCTACCTCAAAATCTTGCTGAGCTCCGTATTGTACGCGGCGCTCACCATGGTCATCTGCCTCGTCGCGGGCTACCCGGTGGCTTATTTCATCGGGCGCCTGCGCGAGGGCGTGCGCAACAAGCTGCTGATGCTCGTCATGATCCCGTTTTGGACGAGCTTCCTCATCCGCACCTACGCGTGGATGGCCATCTTGCGCTCCGAGGGCCTGCTGAACGGCATGCTGCAATACACGCACGTCATCGCGGCTCCCCTCGACATCATGTACACGCCCACGGCCGTCGTCATCGGCCTCGTGTACTCGTACCTGCCCTTCATGATCCTACCCATCTACGGCAGCGTGGAGAAGCTCGACAACGCGCTCGTCGAGGCGGCCTTCGATCTCGGGGCGGGGCCCATGTCCGCCTTCCGTCGCGTCATCCTTCCGCTCACCTGGCCGGGGATCGCCGCGGGGGTCTCCTTGGTGTTCATCCCTGCCATCGGCATGTTCGCCATCACCGACCTCATGGGCGGCTCGCGCGTGCCCATGGTCGGCAACGTCATTCAGAATCAGTTTGGTCAAGCCCGCGACTGGCCCTTTGGTGCCGCGCTGGGCACAACGTTGCTCTTCTTGTTCGCGCTCATGTTCTTCTTCAGCCAGCGCTCCGAGCGCGAGGCATAGCGGCCCGGGGGCCGTCCAGGGAATCGTCATGGATACGATGGTCGAGCTTCGCCAGGTGACCAAGCGCTTTGGGTCGTTTACCGCCGTCTTGGAGGTCGACCTCCAGATCCGCGCGGGCGAGTTCATAACG
>CAYLJT010000599.1:0-5684 GCA_964383995.1 uncultured Polyangiaceae bacterium | reverse complement strand
GCCGACCTTCGTGATGTACCGCGTGAGCGCCATCGGGCGCGGCATGCGGACGATGGATGTGCCCCTCGATGACGCTTGGGATCTCGACGTCCGCGCCATGCTCCGCGCCCTCGAAATGGCGCGTCCGAGCGTGGTCTTCATCGCCTCGCCCAACAACCCGACCGGAGGGTTGATGAGCCGCGATCGTCTCGTGGCGATCATCGAGGCGGCGCGGGACTCCATCGTCGTGATCGACGAGGCGTACATCGCCTACGCCGGCTGCTCGCAGCGGGACCTCCGCCGATACCCCAACGTGGTGATGTTTGGGACCCTGGCAAAAATAGGCTTTGCGGCGCTTCGCGTCGGCTGGATCGAAGGCCCGGCCGAGCTCATCGCGGAGCTCGACAAGGTGCGCCAACCGTACAACTTGAGCGTGCCTGCCCAGCGCGTCGCGACGCTCGTGCTGCGGGAGCTGCGTGACGAGATCGACCGCGTGGTCGCCCTCGTCACGCGCGAGCGCGACCGTGTGTCCGAGCGCCTTTTGGCGCTCGGACACACGGTCGCGCCAAGCTCCGCGAACTTCCTGTGGGTCGGCACGTCGCGCCCCGCCGAGGCCCTTTTCCATGGCCTCGCGGAGCGCGGCGTGCTCGTGCGGAGCTTCCACGCGACGGGCGGACGGCTCGCCCATCGGCTGCGTGTCACCCTCGGTTTGCCCGAGGAAAACGATCGCTTTCTCGACGCCATGGCCGCGTGCTCCTGAATCCCTCTTCCCCCGCGAAGCTAGCTCGCGCCGGCCGCTTGACGCTCCTCGCATGGGGGCTCGCCGCCGCGACAAGCGTCAGCGCCTGCGCCTCCATCGACGTCGTGCGCCGCGTCGATGGTCGTCTGGAGGTCGGGCGCTACATCCCCGAAGAGGCGTACGCCGCCTACGCCCTCGCCGCGGACGCCGAGGCCCGCGGCGCCAACGCCGAGGCCCTCACGCTGTACAAGCAGGTGCTCGAGCTCGACGAAGAGAGCGCCCCCGTGTGGACCCGCATCGGTGCTGTGCTTTGCCGCGCGAGCGCGGCAAAGCACAGCACCGATGCGGAGGAGGCGTTCGAGCGAGCGGCCTCGCTCGACGAGGAGTACGCGCCGCTCTGGAGCGAGCGCGCCCGTTGCTACCAGGCGAAGGGCGATCTGCGCGCGGCGCTCGACGCCGCCGATCGGGCCCTCACCCTCGATCCGAGCCGCGTCGAGGTCGCCGAGCTCAGCATCGCCTTGCGCGAGGCCCTCGGCGACGCGCAAGGCGCCTCGCGCGCGCGCGCCGCGGGCGCCCTTTTCTACGGCCCCTCCCCCAGCCATGGGCCCCCTCCTTTCCGCTCGCACGCCCCGGAAGAGGCCGCCACGAACCGCCGTCGCGTCGACGACGCGCTCCGCCTGGGCGACACCGACCTCGCGGTTCGTCTCAGACATCGGGCGGAGCTGACGATCACCGATCTCGCGCTACGCGCGGTCTTGCTGGGACAACCAACGCTGGCGAAGGATCTCGCCGCGACCCAGGCCGCGGCCGATCCCACCGACACCACCGCGCTCCTCGTGCTCGCGGTCGCCTCCGATCTCACGGGCGACGATGCGTCGCTGAGCGCCGCGCTGAGCCCGGCGCCCACACGTCCCGTCCTCGCGCCGAGCTCGACCTCCACCATCGCGCGCATGCTCTACGCCGAGCTGCTCGCGCGCCGCATCAGCACCGATGCCGCGCGCGCCTTCCTCGGCCCTCTCCCCGACGTCGATCTCGACGACAGCGCCGCGGTCGCGCTGCAACAGCGCGTCCGCGAGCGCATCGTCCCAGCGCCGTAGCGCATCGCTTCGAAGAAGCGACGCGCTACGAAATCGAGGCGCGAGCTTCGACGTGCGCGAAGCCCGTGGACAACGGCGCTAGCTGCCGGCCGTCACGGAGTCGCCCGCCGCCAAGCGGTTTTGCCTGGCCTCGCGCACCGCATCCATCAGCGAATCGCCCTCGTCGATCAACGACTCCAGATCTGCGCGGTCGTAACCACCGCTCAAAATCACGACCAGGCTTTGGCGCAACAGGGGCGAGCGCATGGACCGCGCGAACATGTTGTTGCGGTCTTTCGTGCGCATGATCTCGTACCAATTGGAGATCACCTTGTACATCTTGGACATCGGCCGACGGATCTCCTCCTCGTACGGCTTCAGGTTCTTCTCGCTGAAGTCGCCCGTCTCGAAGCACTTCTGAATGGCCTCGGCCGCGAGCACGCCGCCGCGCATGCAAAACTGCACACCCGCGGAGAAGATGGGGTCGATGAACAGCGACGCGTCACCGAGCATCAGGAAGCCGTCGCCGACGAAGTTGTCGTTCAGGTAGGAAATCGAAGGCACATTCTTCATCTCCAGCACCTGCTCCGCGCCCTGAAGCCACGACTTGATCTTGTCGGTCTTCGCGATCGCGCGCTCGAAGAACTCCTTCGGTCCCCCGGGGTTCGCTTGCACATACGCGGCGTCCAGCACCACGCCCACGCTCACGATGTCGTTGCGCAGCGGGATGTACCAAATCCATCCGCCCTCCGTGGAGTGGATATCGGTCATCGTCGAGCCGTCCGCCGCGAGCCGCCGCCCACCACCCTTGAAGTGCGTGTAATACGACACCTTCTTGAGCTTGGGGTTCATGTAGCGCCGAGCGAGCTTGTGCCCGAGCACGGTGCGACGGCCCGTCGCGTCCACCACCATGGGGCACCTGATCTCGTGCGCGACGCCCTGGGGGTCGTCGTATTTCACGCCGACGGCCTTCGTCCCCTCGAAGATTACGTCGGTCACCGTGCAGCCGACGCGCACATCGACGCCCTTTTCCTGGGCGTTGTCGAGCATCATCTTGTCGTAGGTCTCGCGGTCTACGTGGAAGGTGTACGGCTTCACGAAGAACTCGGGGAACTCGGCGGTCAACAGCGCGAACTCGTCCCAGCCGCTCTCGTGCTCCACGCGAAACACCACGCCGCGCTTCTCCGGGAAGCCGGCGGCCTCGATTTTCTCGGCCATGCCGAGCTTGGTCCACACCTCCCAGGCGGCTGCGAGGAGGGACTCGCCGATGACGAAGCGTGGGAAAATCTCCTTGTCGAGAAGCACGACCTTGCGCCCCTCCATCGCCAGCAACGCGGCACAGGTGCTGCCCGCCGGACCGCCTCCCACCACAACAACTTCGGTAGATTCCATGAACGCACTTCTTTCCGCGAGAGGATCAGGGGCCCTCGCTGTCGCCGAGGGCCATCCAAAGAAGCCACGTTTTCCTTTTGATC
The DNA here is from genome assembly GCA_964383995.1 of uncultured Polyangiaceae bacterium. Lineage (GTDB taxonomy): Bacteria > Myxococcota_A > Polyangia > Polyangiales > Polyangiaceae > CAYLJT01. The sequence continues at coordinate 2,415 of CAYLJT010000599.1, read as the reverse complement.
ACCATCACCCATGCAGGGGGATTCTCGCGTACCGCGATCGCGTGATGCTTTGAGGTCCGATTATTTCGGAGGCGGGGCGCCCCCCGGCTTGTTGGTGTAGGTCAGCGTCAAATCGAGGGTATTCTCACCGCTCGCGATGGTGGCCTCCTGTCCAGCCGTGACGTTTGCTGACGGGAGCAGGGCATCCACCCTAATCTTTCCGACGGGGATGCCCTCGATGACGTACGCACCGTCGAGCCCCGTCACGGCGTGCGTCGCGTACTTCAGCACGAACACGTCGGCCGTCATGAAGGGCCGCGCCATCATGTCGCGCAGCGTGTAGATGCCCGGCTGTTTCGCATAGAGGCGGACGCCGTCCCCCATCGGCACCGCGACCATGGCGGCCTTCGCAGGCTGCCCGTCGAGATAGGGCATGTAGGACGCGACCTTGTCGAGGTTGAACACCTCGATGCGCTGCCCGAACACCGCGCTCACGGTGCGCCGCGAGAAGGCGCAGCCGTGGATTTGCACCTTGGCGCTGGGCTCCTTGGCGGGCACGAAGCCTTCGTAGCCCGTGACCGTCACCAGGACGTCGGCCACCGCGTTGTCCTGGCCGACGCGAAACAGCTTGCCGTAGGTCGCGGTGGCTTCGCCCTCGCAGCCCTTCGTCAGTGCGACGGTGACGTCCGGCGGTGGATCACCGGTGATTCGGATGTGACCGCGCAGCGTGCCGGTGGGGCCGGCGTAGGCCGGCGTGCCCAGGGGGTTCACGACCTTGGCAACCTCTTCGAGCGGAACAGGGATGCTGTCGACAACCGGGCTGGCAACGGAGGAGGCGGCCGGCGCCGCGCTGCCGGTGGGGGCCGGCGCCGCGCTCGAATTGCAGCCCAGGGCGCCCAAACCTCCGAGAAGGAGCGCGAGAAGACCAGAAACCGGGGAAATTTGCCGCATGGAGGCCGGAGCATAGCAACGCTTGGGCCTCGAAAAACCCTCAACCAGGGCCTAAATCGGGATTGTCGTCGCCAACTTCGTTGGCATTCCGCCAACCGGGCCGCGCGCGCGCCTATTCGGGGACGATGTCGACGAACTCGAGGTTCAGACCGCCGGGGTACATGTAGCTCGTGTAGGAGCCGTAGCCGTACACGGTGATCCCGAAGTTTTGATCGCCCTTCATGATGTGGGAGCCGCCCTGGATCGAGTGCCGAGCCACGCTGAGACCCGAAGAGCCGATGGGCACGAACTCGGCGGCGGGGATGGTGGCGCCGTCAATGGTGATCGTCGCGCCCGGCGGAGCGACCACGTTGACGAAGTTGTAGCTGTAGGTCGCGGGCGCGAGGAACGTGTACTCCACGCGGTATTGCTCGGTGGGGATCGCCACCGAAATGGCTGGATCACCACCTCCAACGCTGGCACCACTGAAGTTCTCGCCGACCATGTATTGACTGACCAGGATACGGTTGCCCGCCTTGATGGCGACGTCTTGCGCTATCGGACCAATCTCGACCCACTGACCCGCATTGAGGGTCACGGGGGCGCTCACGGGAGGATCGAAGTTGATGGTGTTGGCGTCGGCCGCCGAGAGCACCCGGAGGAACATGCTGTCGGCCTTGCCGGGGTCGGGATCGTCCACCGAAATCATCGCCCTCGGCGCCGTCACGACGAGGTTTTGACCCAGGGCGTCGACGGGAAACATGCTCTCTTCGATGTGGTCACAGGCGAAGTTGGAATAGGGTAGGAAGGTGCAGTCGTGACCGCCAATGACGCTCACTGGCTTGTCCGAGGTGACGTGACTGCCAGTCAGATCAAAGTCGTTGGCCGTCGGGCACAGATCGATGCCACTGCTGGGGTCGAGGATGCAGGGCTTGCCCGGCAAGGACGTCTTCGTGGCCGCGGGTGTGCCGCTCATCAGCATCAAGACGTCACCCGCGTTGAGGGTGTAGACGCCTGTGCCGCCGGCGCTCAGCGCGTTGACACCATTGCCCGCGCGGACGGAGGCGCTGCTCTTCACGGTGACTTGCGTGTTGTCCTCCGTGCCGGTGACCGCCAAAAAGCCTGGCAAATTGATCCATTGGCTGAAGGACGCATAGCCGATGTGGAGCGTCGGATAGCTCATGACGTAGTAGTCGGTGCGCATCGCCGTCTTGGGCAAGAGCAGCGACGCGTCGTTGGTAAACGAGAAACAACCGCCCAACTCGGTGGACAGTGGGCAATCAAAGGGGTTCGACGCGAGCTCGAACTCCAAGGGATTGAATTGGTAGAGCACGATGGGGTAGCTGCTCGTCACCTTGAAGGCACCCTTGGCGGCCAACACCGACGTGATGCCCGTGCCGTCGCCTGCGGCGTCCGTACCCTTGAGCTCGTTCACCCAGGGCAGGGTTTGCGTCTTCAACTGATCTGGGGCCACCGTGAACTGCGCGACCGTGGCGCCCTGCCGCT
>CAYLJT010000598.1:0-5697 GCA_964383995.1 uncultured Polyangiaceae bacterium | reverse complement strand
GGCTTCGCCCCAAACCCCGGAGCCGCTGCGCGGCTCTCTAGCGCCGCCCAACCCATGGCTCACCGGGGCAACACTTCTGAAGGGCGGCACTAGAAGACGGCGCCGACGTCGAACGCCAATGTCCATTGGCGCTTCACACCCTCGTAGTCATTCACCATGACGCTGGGGTCATCGATATCAGGAGACTCGTAGTCTGAGCCCTTGTTGGCGTCCTTCGGGTCGACGAGATCGGTAATGAAGTGGGCGCCGACTTTGACCACCTGATAACGCATCTGCATGCCCACGTTCAGGCGGTGACGGGACAAGCGCACGGCGTCGAGCACGGCGGTGTTGTTGAAGTCGGCGCTGTTGCCGCCATTCGTGCAGACCGGTTGTCCGTCCGCGTACGACTTGTTCGGATCGGGCGTGGAAGGCGTGTTCGCCCCGGCGAAGCCGCAATAGTTGAGGGCGTCGGTGTTGGGCGTCATGTCGATGAGCCCCGAATCGCCGAAAATGCGAAGCCACTGATAGCCCACGTAGGGGGTGAGCACGACCGTGCCGCCGATCGGCAAGCCCTTCGAAATTTGGCCGTCCACGCCCACCACCGTGAGCTGCATCTCTTCGGTGCCCGTAATCGTTCGCACCCCACCGCCCACGCTCAGCTCGGGGAAAATGGCCGGGATACCGCGACGGAACCCTTCGAGCAGCGACCAGCGCACGTCGGCGCCGCCGCTCACGATGTTGGTGTTGGGCAAGAAGCCGACGATGCCCGCGAGCTCGACGCCGAACGGGAAGCCCTTGCGAATCTTGAACGAGTAGACCTGCAAGAACGAATCGGGCGATCCATTCACGACGGAGAAGCGCTTCGTCGTGGGATCCTGCGTCCCTTCGGTCCCCTTCTTCCAATAGTCGGCGTCGCTGTCGATGGTGGTGAAGCTGCCCTCGAGGCCCAGCTCGAAGCCGCCGTAGCCCGTGGTGCGGGCCGAGTGCATCGCCGTGGGCGCAATGGCAAAGCCGTATTGCGCGACGAGCTTGGCGAACGCTGCGTCGTCCGTCGCGCACCCCGTAAAGCCCGACGCGGGGTTGTAATACGAGCCCGTCCCGCTCGGACCGGGAGCTCTGCACAGCCCGTTGGAGACGAAGCGCCCGAGGGCGGGATCCATCGAATCGGCGGACGCCGAAACGGTGGCGAGCATCGCCGCCGCAAGAGAAAATGAGCCAAGGCACCAACCGCGCAAACGCATCGCAGCGATCTCCGTCGCAGGAGGCTACGTTTCACGGGCGAGCGGCGTCAAGCCGAGGGAAGCTCCCCGCCCCACGAAGGCCGATGTAAGGGGTGCTCGTGGCGAAAGATGCCCTCCCCCGCTTGCGCTCGGTGCCCCCTGCGTCGCCCTTTCGAATCGTGCTGGTGGAGCCCGAAATTCCGCAGAATACGGGCAACATCGCGCGCCTCACGGCGGCCACGAAGAGCTCGCTCCACCTCGTCGGGCGCCTCGGTTTTCGCACCGACGAGCACGCCGTGCGCCGCGCCGGCGTCGACTATTGGCACCTCGTGGATGTGCATCAACACCTCGATTTGCCGCATTTTCAACATGCGGTCCCGGACGCGCGGCTGCTTTTGTTCAGCGCCGTCGCCGAACGAAACTACCTCGACGCCGATTTTCGCCCCGGCGACGCCCTTGTCTTCGGGCGGGAGAGCTCCGGGCTGCCGATGGAACTGCTCGAACAGCACCGCGAGCGTGTGTTCGGCATCCCCACGTTGGGCCCCGTGCGCTCGCTCAACCTGGCCAACGCCGTGGCCATCGTCCTCTACGAAGCGCTACGAAAAACGGGCGCCATCGTGCAGGCCGCGCCCGGCGGATTTTGATAGCGTGGGCCCCGTGTCGAAGGTCCGACAGATCGCCGCCATCTGCCTTGGTTTGTCGATACTTTTCGGCATTTCGGCGTGCGGCCCCGGGGCCCCCGACGAAACCCCAGAGGGCGTGACGCGCGAGCTCGTCGCGCGGCTCGGCCGGCTCGAAGGCGACCCGGCCGACGCGGAAGCGGCGTACGCGCTGCTCTCGTCGAAGGCCAAGGCCAACCTCGAAGAGCGCGCGCGGCGCTACACCGACGCGAGCGGCAAGCAGATTTCCCCCTCCGCGATGATCGCACCGTTCCGGTTCTTGCTGCGCTTCGAGCCCCAAACCTTCGAAACGCGCATCGTCGGCGCTCACGCGCAGGTCACGGTCCGCGGGGCGCAACGCTCCGCGGAGGCCGAGGTCGCCTGCGTGCTCGAAGAGGGCGCGTGGCGGGTGGACCCCATGCTGCCGCCGCTCGCCGCCGTCATCACGAGGCCGCGCATCGATCCGTGAAGGCTCGGACGAAACAAGAAAAGCCGGCCCAAGGGCCGGCTCTCTCGTCCATCGACGCCCGTAGGCGTCATCGTTAGTTCGCGAGGAAAATCGCCTCGATCTCGGTTCGCACGTCGTCCTCGGTCTGGCTGCGCGCGATGGCAATCTCTTTCACGATCAGCGTGCGCGCCGTGTCGAGCATGCGCCGCTCACCGAAGGAGAGCTGCTTGTCGGTCTTCAGGCGGTAGAGATCGCGGAGCACCTCGGCCACGTCGTAGATCGAGCCGGTCTTGATCTTGTCCATGAAGCCGCGGTAGCGGCGGTTCCAAGTTTGGTTGTCAAACGCGATGGTGCGCTCGCGCAGGATGTCGAAAATCTCGCGGATCTCCTGCTCGGAGATCACTTGGCGAAGTCCGACAGCGCCGGCGTTGCTCACGGGAACCATGATCTTGCGGTCCGTATCGAGGATGCGGAGGACGTAGAAGCGTTGCCTGGTACCCGCGATGTCTTTTTCCTCGATGTTCACGACCTCGGCGACGCCCTGGGCCGGATAAACGGCCTTGTCACCGATCTTGAACTGGATCTCCGAACGAGCCTGCATACTTGCTCCTTTTTGGAACCACTACCCGCGCGAGGGCCCGTTTAGGGGGGGCGCATTCGGCGGATCTTCATGAGAGTTGCGTGGGACGCCACGCGAAGAGGGTTGGGAATGGGGTGCTAACCGACTGCTGTTAAGCCCTATTCCCGGGTGAAAAAAAGCTACCTTAAGGGTGCGTGACGATGGGGCCACGTGGGGGACCGACACGCGGGTTGGGGATCGCGATCCCTGAATGACGCCGTGGGGCATTGAGCCGTGTTTTTAGGCAAATCCGTGGCAAAGGCTATAATGCGCCAGGCGCGCGCACTCTAGTAACCCTCGTCAGGATTGTCAACAAACTCGGGCTCCGACGGCCCCAATTCGACGCGCGAGCCCCCAGCGCACACCACGGTCCGAGACGATCATGCCGCTCGCGGGCGTCAGGCCCTTCCACGTGCACAACAGCTCTTCGACAAGCGCTGTACCGCCCACGATGACGTCGGCGCGCTTCGGTTCGAGACCGGGCAAGTTGCGCCGCTCGGCGAGCGTCAGTTGCGCGAGCCGCTCACGCTGGAGACATACACTTTGCGTGGAGAGCCACGCGCCGTGCACGCGGCTCGCGTCGTACTCCACAAGCGCAAGGCACAACGCGGCTATCGTGGTGACCGTGCCCGCCACGCCGACGATCGTCGCGTCTTCGGGGACCTCGGGCGCGGCGGCGAGGGCTCGCGCCACGTCGGCACGGAGGGCGTCGAGCTCGGACGGCAACGGCGGATCGCCGCGCAAGTGCCGCTCTGTCATCCGCACGCTGCCGATGTCGAGGCTGCGCTTTTCGACAATTTCGTTTGCCTTGCCAACAATGATCTCGGTGCTCCCACCGCCGACATCGAAGACGAGCACCGAACCTTCGGCGTCGAACGGAGCATGATTGCCGAGCCCGAGCAGCGCGCCCTCGAAGGTGAGCGCGGCCTCTTCGTCGCCTGAGATGACGCGAGGCTCGACGCCCAAAAGGGCCTTTGCGCGAGCGCGGAGCTCGGTGCCGCCTTGCGCATCACGCATGGCGCTCGTTCCCACCGCGTCGAGCACCGACACGCCGAGGCTTCGCGCCTCTTCGGCGTAGGCCTTCAGGCAGGTGAGGGTGCGCTCGACGGCGGCCTCCGCGAGGGCCCCCGTGGCATCGACGCCTTGCCCCAAGCGGGTGACTTGGGCGCGCTCGACGACCGGCAGCAAGGCGCCTTCGGGCCCCACTTCGGCGACCAAAAGGAGCACCGAGTTCGTGCCGATATCGATGGCAGCAACGCGCACGCGAGCCGCTACTGTGTGAGCGCCTTCAGGTCGAGCATCTCTTCGACGTTGGGCACGACGACGAGCTCGACGCGACGGTTCTTCTGCTTGTTCTCGGGCGTGTCGTTGGCCACCACAGGGTCGGTATCGCCGTAGCCAGAAGCGCTCCAGCGCGTCGGCGAAAGACCGCCGCCGCCCTTGTCTTGTGGGTCGATGAGGAACACGAGCACTTCGCGAGCGCGCATCACGCTGAGGCCCCAGTTGTCCTTGAAGCGGCCGCCCACGAGGGGCTGCGAGTCGGTGTGGCCAGCGACCTGGAAGGTGCGCGCCGCCAGGCTCGAATCGCCACGGATGACGTCGGCGACCTGAAGCAGGATGCTCTTGCCCTCGTTTTTTAGCGTCTCTTTGCCCGAGTCGAAGAGCACGTCGCCGGGCAGCGCGATGACCATGCGGTTGTTACGCACCGAGACCGTGAGACCGAGCTTGGTGAGCGACTGGAGCTTGCTGCGCAGAGCTTCGAAGCGCTTCTTGATTTGCTCGAGCTGCTCGGCGCGACGCTTGTAGTCCTCGAGGGCGCGCGCCTGCTCTTCGAGGTTGGCGCTCAGGTTCGAGATGTTGAGCCCCGCCTTGCGAACCTGATCCTTGAGCTCTTCGATGCTCTTTTCGCGCTCGGCGATCTCGGCGAGCGCCTTCTTGTGCTGCTCTTTTTCAGCGTCGAGCTGGCTCTTCAGGCTCGCGATCTCACGCTGCTTCGCCTGCATTTCTTCTTCGGAGTGCCCGCAACCTGGCGTCAGCGCTCCGAAAAACAACGCAGCGGAAAGCGCTGCGCTGGACGTCCACCGCACGTGTCTCATGGGTTTGCCTCCAAGGGCGTCGTGGATAGCCATGACGGCGCGCAACCTACTCCCCTCGCCCCCACTTCGACAAGCCCGAGAGCGCCCACCTGCGCGCATCATGCGCCGCTGCGTCGATGCGCGCTAGGTCGAGCCGCCGAAGGTCGCATGCATACTACTTCAGCTTTTTCAAATATAATCTGACATGGGCCAAGCGGATTTTCGAGGTTATGCGGATTTTCAGGGTGTTCAGGCGTTCCTCCTCGCAATGCTTGCGGACCTTGACCCGAGACCCCCACAACGCCTGGAAATGGCTCCGCAAGAATTTCCTTGACCATCACCATGCGTGGCAATATACGTCGTGCAACATCTGTTGCCTCGCAGCCCCTTAACTTGGCGAGGCTCAACAGGAGGGTTTGAGATGGCTGCCAAAAAGACCGCTAAGAAGCCCGCCAAGAAAGCCGCAAAGCCGGCTGCGAAGAAGGCTGCGAAGAAGCCTGCAAAGAAGGTGACCAAGACGGCTCGCAAGCCGGCCGCGGCGAAACCCGCAAAGGCTGCAAAGAAGCCCGCTGCCAAGAAGGCAGCGAAGAAGGCGCCCAAGAAGGCTGCGAAAGCTGCCAAGAAGCCCGCTGCCAAGAAGGCGGCGAAGAAGGCGCCCAAGAAGGCCGCAAAGAAGGCCGCCAAGAAGCCGGCT
>CAYLJT010000597.1:0-5699 GCA_964383995.1 uncultured Polyangiaceae bacterium | reverse complement strand
GGCGTAGCCGTAGACGCCGTTGTCCGCCGGTGCCGGGCGACGATCGAAGCCACATCCCGCGGAGCACAACGAAAGAAGCCCAAGGAACGGCACAAAGCGCGAGGGTGACACGGCCTTACCGTCGCATGTCGGGCTTCGTGTGTACAGTGGGAATCCACGCAGGAGCCGCCGTACGCACATGACGAAGTCTTCGAGCGCCGGCGAGGCCGCAGCTACTTTGTGCAGCTCACTTGCAGCCCGGGTCCGTCCACCTGGCACGTCGGTTCGGAGGACGTGCACTGGGTCAGGCTGTCGAGCACACAGGCACAGTCTGGCGCCGGCAACCCCGCGCACTCCGGGGGAAAGGGCTCGCAGGTCAGTACCGCATCTTCGGTGTCCTGAATCGGGCCGCTGGTGTTGCAATAGTTGATCGAGGCGTCGCAAAACGTTGTTCCGCAGGCAACGAAGCCGGCAGGAGGCGTACACCCGGCGTAGCCCACGCCTAGGCCTTGTTGCGCCGCAATACAGGCGTTCTCGTAGACCAGACCGTCACATCCGCAGACCGGGCCGGGTCCCGCTGCACAGGTGGAAGGTCGCGCTTGGCAAGATGCGCCCGGTACCCAACCTTGCCCCTCGACCCAGTGGCTGCCCGAGCCGCAGCCGCCGTCGGGATCCGCGCAGTACTCGTTGGGCCCGCAGCTCTGACCTGCACAGGGCCCTCCACCCCCACCTCCGTCGCCCGCGCCACCCCCGCTTCCTCCGCCACCTCCGTTGGCGCAGCCTGCCTCCGTGCAGGGCGCTAGAGCTGCGTCATGGCCGCAAGCGGTGATCGGGGCCGCGAGGAGCAGCAGCGCGAAGCCCCGAAGAAGGGCCGTTTCGAGGTCGCGAACGCTCAAGGAAGACGGGGTAGGAGAGCGCATGGGGGACTCCTGCTTCGACGGGGTAGGTGCGGTCCGACGAGCCTTCAGCAAGATCGAGACCCGGCGCTCCGTGCCCGGAAAAGATCACGGCCACGTTGCTTCGCCGTCAACGCGCGCAGGGAGGAAATTGCCCCGGCGGTGAGTCACCGCTTCGACGAAGGAGACCTCGGTGTCTGCGAGCAGCTGACCGTTTACGTAGGCGACGCGCCGCGCGACGGCCTGCTTCCGCCTCCGGACGTTCTCGTGCTCTACTCCGCCCATGCGCTGATCACATGATCTCGGTGAGCGGCGTGGTGGACTTCGGCGCCCCCGCCCCGACCGATACTGCCGCGGGGTCGAAGGCGCGCAGGCAGGACAGGAGCACGTCGCTCATGTTGCCCGCGCTCGCCGGGCTTGGCACGGCCTGGTAGTGGATACCCGGGTAGATCAACGAGCCCCGGCCATGACCCAAGAGGATGATCGGTTGACGCGCGATGTCGTGCCCTACCGCCTCCGCGCAGTCGCTGCTCCAATAAATAATCGAGGAATCCAGGAGATTTTCGCCGAGCGCGTCCACCGTGCCCTTGAACCTCTCGGCCAGGTAGGCGATGCGCGACAACATGTAGACCGTGGCCTGGTGATTGTTCTCGATGTCGCCTGCGATAACGTAACCCATGTTCGACTTCACCTGCCCGATGTCGGTGAACAGGGTTTGGGCTGCGCAGGGACCGGTCAACATGTACGACGCGACCCGGGTGATGTCGCAGGCGAACGCGTAGGCGACGAGGTCGGCCATGGCCTCGCTGACGGCCTTGATGGGCTCCTCGCCATTGATGTCGGCGTTGGTCTCGGTGGGGTAGGGTGGGTAGGCGCAGGTCGGCGGTAGCGCGTTGATTTTGGCCTGCAGCTCTTCGACCAAGGTCACGTGCGCGTCGAGGCGCTGCTTGTCCGCGGCCCCGAGGTTGTTCTTCAGCGAGGTAAGATCGGACTTCACCGCGTCGAGGACGGCCGTACGCAGCGCGCGGTCGCTCGCCGGCGGCGGCACCAGGTTGAACAGCGCGTCCCACACCTTCTGTGGGTTCTTTTCAGGGTAGTTGGGCATCGCGGTCGAAGCGTGAGAGACGGCGAAGGCGACCGTCCCGCTGTCGAAGATCGAGTCACGCTTGGAGACCCCGACGTGAATGGCACGCAGCGGTGCAGCGTTGCCGATGGCGTCGGCGATCACCTGGTCAATGGTGGGCCCTCCTGCGTAGGCGGTCAGACCCCCCTGGTAGTCGAAGGTGTAGCCATTGAAGGCCGTCATGCCCTGTGTGCCCCAGAGTTGCGTCTCGCACTTGTTTTGAAGCCCCGTGCAGACCGTCATGTAGTCTTGCACGTTGGCGAAGGGGGCCAGCTCTTCGCTGAGCGGGTAGCCGGGGCCGGTGGCGGCCGGCTCGAAGCGATCGAGGCGAACCCCGCAAAAGGAGAACGCGCTGACGAAGCGCTTGGGCAGAGGTAGGCCGTCGGCGAGGGCCGTGCCGTTGCTGTTCAACATGCGCTCCAAGAGCGGCAAGCCCAGCGCGACGGCGGCACCGTTGATCAGCCCGCGAAGCAGCGTGCGGCGGCGGAGCGGAGGAAGCTTCATGGCGCTACCGACAAGCAGAGCACCGCCAACCACACCCTTGCAAGGCAATTTTGTGGAGCAACGTAAAGCTCCGCGGCGATCGATGGCGTCCCGCTAGAGCGATGTCGTCGCACGTTGCGTGACCCACGCGGGCTGGCCCTTGACGTTGTGAAGCCTCCTCGTGTATCGCTGATAGTGGCGCTTTGTAGATGCGCTTCTCCAATTTAGGAGTCACCCTATGGGCGCTCGCAATCGTGCTCGTACTCCGTTGTCCCTGGCGCTCATTGGCGCCGTCGCAGGATGTTCTCAAGGGCCGGGCGACCCGCCCGACGAGCGCACAACGGAGGTATCGGAGGGGGTCACCTGCACGACGTTCGTCCGCGGCGGTGCGGGGGCCACGTACGACGCCTACATCGCGAGCGATCCGGCCGATCCTTCCCGCGCGGGGCAGAACTACGGGGCCGCGCTGGCTTTGAACACGGGGGTTCTCGGTACGGCCACCCGGCAAGGTCTCGTGCAGTTCGACCTCAGCTCCATCCCGCCGGGGGCCGCCGTGGTCTCGGCGACGCTGTCGCTGCGCACCATCCAGAGCTTGGGCGGTCCCACGCTCACGCTGCACGATGTCTCGGTCCCCTGGTCCGAGGCCAGCGTGACCTGGAATTCGTTCGCGGGCGGTTTCGACCCTTCCGTGCGCGCGAGCCTCGCGATGACCCAGGTCCCGAACGGCACCACCGCCTCCGTCGATCTTACCAGTTTGGTCCAGGCCTGGGTGGCTGGCACCTCGCCCAACTACGGCGTGCTCCTCGACCAGAGCAGCGGGGGTCGCATCGCCTTTGGATCGAGCGAGGCGTCGGGTCTCCTGAATCGCCCCCAGCTCCTTGTCTGCTATTCGCCTGCGAGCTGCGCCGACGGTGTCCAGAACGGTCAGGAGACCGGCGTCGACTGCGGGGGAAGCCAGTGCGCTCCCTGCGGCTCTTGCCAAAACGTCGTTTGCAGCGCCCTCGACGCGTGTCATCTCGCGGGCACCTGCAACCCTGCCACGGGCCAGTGCTCGAACCCCGTCGCCGCCTATGGCACAGCGTGCGATGACGGCGACGCGTGCAGCCAAGTCGACATTTGTCAGGCGGGCGTATGTCTCGGCACGAGCCCGGTCGTCTGCCAAGCTCAAGACGCGTGTCACGCGCCAGGCGTCTGCGATCCTGCGAGCGGGGTCTGCTCCAACCCGGTCCAGGCTTGTTGCTCCGACGGCCTGCAAAACCAGGGCGAAACGGGTGTGGATTGCGGCGGACCCTGCGCTCCATGTCCTGCCGGCACACCCCTCGATTGCGAGGATCTGCAGGCCACCCAGCCCGGCTTGCCGAGCGGCACCTACAGCATCGACCCCGACGGCGCGGGCCCGGGCGCACCCTTCGATGTCTACTGCGACCTTGCCACGGACGGCGGTGGTTGGACCAAGGTGATGTATTTCTCCGGTCCACGCGCGTCGAGCGCCCAGGCGTTGACGGCGTCCGCGCTCGCCCAAAGCCTGTCCGGCGAAGGTAAGCTCGCCGATGCCACCATCAACCAGCTCATGGGCGGCGACCACGAAATGCTCGCGGTATTGCCGGCCAATCCCGCGCAATGGCTTTTGGCCACCTGGGGCAGCGACTGGACGTTCGACGATCTAAGGCCATCCGGGCAGCTCGGCGGCTTTTGTCAAGACATGCAAAACGGCGGCTGGCTGCGGCGTTGGGACGGCTCGAGCGACTACGCCACCTACCGCGACGCGGCCAACCTCAAGAGCTCGTATTGTTGGAAGTTCGGCTGGACCGCGGGGGCCGACGGCGGCATCGATCTGGAGAACGACGGTCTCGGACAATCCAACGCGAGCACCTTGAACGTCGCGCAACAACCGTTCGCGATGTTCGTGCGCCGGACCTCCCAAAAGAGCTGCGCGGTCGACGCCGATTGCCCCGCCAGCGCGGCGATTTGCGCGGGCGGCGTGTGCGAGGCTCCGCTCGATTGCGAGGATCTGCACATGGTAAGGCCCGCGCTGGGCACGGGGACCTACGCCATCGATCCCGACGGCGCCGGCGGCGCGGGCCCCTTCGCGGCCTATTGTGACATGACCACCGACGGCGGCGGCTGGACCAAGATCATGCACTTTTCGGCGGCGCGCCCCATCAACACCGGGGCCGTGACGGCCCCCACGCTAGCGCAAGGCCTGGCCACCACGGGCAAGCTCGCCGACGCTACGATCAACCTGTTGATGGGTGGAAACCGCGAGATGCTCGCGGTGCTGCCGGCCGCGCCTACGAGCTGGCTCGTGGCCACCTGGGGCAGCAACTGGCTGTTCGACGACGCGCGGCCCTCCGGTCAGCTCGGTGGCTATTGTCAAGATATGCAGGGCGGTGGTTTGCTCCGTAGGAGCGATGGCACCATGGAAATGGCCGACTACCGCGACAACGCCAACCTGCAAAGCTCCTATTGCTGGAAGTTCGGCTGGCTCACCGGGGGCGACGGCGGCATCGATCTGGAAAACGACGGGCTCGGTCAGTCCAACGCGTCGACGGTGAACGCGGCTCAGCAACCGTTTGTCATGTTCGTGCGCAGGACAGCCGTCGTCGCCAGCGGCCCCTACGGCTCGGTCTCCAGCAACCCGGGCCTGTCGTGCGCCGACATCCTCGCCTCGGGCGCCGCGAGCGGCAACGGCAGCTATTGGGTAGACGTGGACGGACCCGGAGCCGCCTCGCCGATCCCGGTGTATTGCGACATGACCACCGCCTCGGGAGGATGGACGAAGGTCATCTACTTCAACACCACCCGCACCCTGACCACGGGCGGGGTGAGCGTCGGCAGCCTGGGTCAAAACCTGGGCGCCACGGGCAAGCTCCCCGACGCGTACATCAACGCGCTGATGACCGGCAATCACCAGATGTTGGCCGTACTTGTCTCGGACACGAGCAAGTGGCTCGTGGCTACCTGGGGCAGCAACTGGCTGTTTGACGATCTCCGGCACTCCGGGCAAGCCGGGGGCTTCTGCCAAACCATGCAGAACGGTGGCGCCCTGCTCCGTTGGGATGGCTCTGTGTCGACCGCGACCTACAGCGACAACGCCAACGTGCAAAGCTCGTATTGTTGGCGCTTCGGCTTCCCGAACGGCGGCGACGGCGGCATCGACCTGGAAAACGACGGCTCGGGTCAATCCAACGCGTCCACTCTGGGCGTGGGGCAACAAC
>CAYLJT010000596.1:0-5725 GCA_964383995.1 uncultured Polyangiaceae bacterium | reverse complement strand
AGCGCGCTGCTCCAGGCCGAAGAGTGGTTGCCGATCGACGCGTCGGCCCTGCCGTCGGTGCTCGATTTGCCGCTCCCCGAGGTGGTGTTGGGCCCGACGGGGGTGTTGCCGCTGCGCGACGTGGCGCCCATCGAGGTCTCGGACAAAGCGCTCCCGGAAGGGAAATAGCCGCGTGAACTCGTCCCAACGCGCGGCCGAGCTGGGCAGCCACGTGCTCGCGCCGTTGGTGCTTGGCGGACCGCTGCACCCCGTGCGACCGATCGGCGCGCGCCTCGCGTTGAGCCTCGCCGAAGCGCGCATCCTGCCCGACACGGACCTCGCGGAACGCGTGGCCGAGGCCCGCAGACGCGTCGCGCGCAGCTTGTTCCCCGTCGACGATTTGGACGAGCCCACGGCCGAAGAATGGATGCTCGTCGCGGCTTTGAACGACACGCTCCAGCTCACCAACCACCTGCTCGCGGGCACCCTCTCGCGCGGGCGCACCAACAAGCTCGCGACCTCGATCGAGGCCCTGCTCGACGTCATTTTGCCGCCCCGAAGCGCGCGCGAAGCCCTCGCGCGGCACGCGACCTTCGCACGCATCCTGGAGCTCTCGCGCACCGACACGGTGGTCTCGTGGTGGACGGGCAGCGCTTCGTTTCGAGGCGAATCTCCGCCTCGCCGCTTGCTCATGTGGCCCGAGGCTCGTCGCGTTGCCAAACATCCATCGCGGGTGCGCCTCGTCCACATGTTCAGCGATCGCGACGGCATCCCGCGCGAGCGCTACGTGGACATCATCGCGAAGCTGCTCTCGTGCACGCCGCTCACCGACCTGGCAACGGCCTCGCGCAGCGCGCCGAGCTTCCGATGGTCCGAGACAACGCTCTCGTTGGTCTCGCTCCCGGTGGGCCGCACGCTCGCCCTTCGCGCGCTAGCGCGCACATCGCCCGCCGCCGCAATCGCGATGATCGCGTCGGCCAGCGAGGTGCTCGCGCAAACGCATGCGCACAGCGCGCCGATCGCGCAGCAATTTCTGGCCGAGCTCGTGCAAACGGCGCGCGCGCAAGGCGCCGCGCCGCCGGGGGAAATCGCCGCGACCGCGCCTCGCAGCGCTCAGTGAATGCCCAAGGGGCCCGCGCTCGCCACCAGCGCGTCGACGTCTGAAAATGGGTGATCCAAGTCGACCATGATCAGGTGCGGCCAAAGCCCGAGGGGGTCGTCGTTCTCTTCGACGCGCACCACCACGCCCGTCGCGCGGTGCAGCTCGCTCTCGCCCGTGCGAGGGTCTTCGATGCGAAAGCTCACCGTCACGTGCGAGCCCACCTCGGGCCTGAGCTTCGAGGCGAGCTTGATGCCCGTCCGGCTCGTGTCCTGTCCGATGGCAAGGGCGTCGCGCACCTGACCGTCGCCAAGCCACAGAGGAAACCAAATGGGGAGACGCTCGCTGACTCGCCGTTCCACGGCAACGACGCTAGGGCGTAGCCTGCGCCTGGGCCCAATTCTCGGCGAAAATTATTCGAAATGCGTGGGCGCGAAGTCGATGTTCATGCCTTCGGCCAGGTTCGGATGCGTGGTCGCCAGCCAGCGGTTCGACTGTCCGGCGGCCTCGTGGCGCTCGGTGCGAAGCTCTTGGTAGCGCTGCCCGCGGGCGGTCATCACTTGCTCGGTCACGTTGCCCCCGAGCTCGCGAACCAGGATGCTGGTGATGCGGTCCGACTCGAAGAACTTGCAGCTAAAGATATCGAAGAAGGCTTCGTCGGTCTCGGGGAAGACGTGGAGCGAGATATGCGACTCGGCGATCATCGTGATCGCGCTCAGCACGTACGAGCCCCGAGCGTTCGGCGTCTTGACGATGTAAGGCCGCATGATCGGGGTCATGTCGATCTTGGCGGGCAGACCGTCGAAGAGCTCGAACAACGCGTCCATCGTGGCGGGGCCGCGGTAGGGCGAAAAACGCAGGAAAAGGTGGGGACCAAAGTCGGTCTCGGGGTTCACCGTCTCTTTGGCCTGACGCTTCGTGGAGAACTCGCCGTCGGTCCCGCGCACCACCGTTTGGCTGCGCACGGTGCGGCAGGGCAGGGTGCGCTGCAGGATCATTTGCGCGCGTTGCCCATCGAACGCGGAGGGCGCCACGAGGTCGGCGAAGAAGCACTCTCGAAAGCTGAACGTGTGCAGCGTGAGGTGCCCCCCGCTGAGCAGCACGAAGGCGCTGATGCCGCAGTCTTCGGCGATGACGCCGTTGTAATAGGGCAAGAGGAACGGCGGCATCACCGGCTTGAGCCCCAACACGCTGGGCAGCTCTTCGAGGATCTCTTGCACGAGCTTGATGTCGTCGAAGCGGCTCCGATAGCCATGGAAGCCATCGAGCGTGAAATGACTGAGACGTTTACCGTTGTTCGCTGCCATGGTCCCTCGCTCCGCAGTTAGCTGCGCGGTGGGGGTGGAATGATGCTCTCTCGAAGGAAGTACTCGACCTTTTCGGCATCACCTTCGGCTCCGACCGCCTTGGGCCGCTCGCGGGGCTCGGCGCTTCGCTCCAGAGCGTCCCGTGGGATCGACGCCAGGGCGCGGCCGAAGGCGGCGACATCGACGAAGCGCTCCGCGCGGTCCTTCGAAATGGCGCGCATGGTGATCGCGTCGAGGGCCTTCGGCACCTCGGGACGGAGCATGCGCGTGCGCATCGGCTCGACCTCGCCGAGCTCCCTCAACAGCTCCGCGACCGACGCGCCTTTGTAAGGCAAACGACCAGTCAGCATGACGTAGAGGATCATGCCAAGCGCATACAGATCGACGCGCCCGTCGATGTCCCGGGCTCCACTTGCCTGCTCGGGCGCCATGAACGCGGGCGTGCCCGCCACGGCGTCGTCTTCGATGCGCGCGGCGTCCCGGCGAATCACCCGCGCCACGCCGAAGTCGATGACCTTCACGCTCCCGGCCTTCGTTCCCGCCTGCGTGAGCCACAGGTTGTCGGGCTTCAGATCGAGGTGCAGGATGCCCTCGGCGTGGGTGACCACGAGGGCGCTCGCGACCTGCGCTGCGAGGTCGACCGACTCGGGGATGGGCAGGGGCCGCGCGCGGCGTAGCCGTTGCGTGAGCGTCTCGCCCTGCAAACGCTCCATCACGAGATAGGGTGAGCCGTCTTCGAGCACGCCCATGTCGTAGACATCAACGATGTTGGGGTGACCGAAGCGCCCAATCACCGTGGCTTCGTTGCGGAAGCGCGCGACGGCGGTTTTGTCGCTCGCGAAGCGGGGCTGAATGGTCTTGATAGCGACGGGGCGCTGCAAGCCCACGTGGATGCCTTCGTAGACGATGCCCATGCCGCCCTTCGCGATCACGCCGAGGACGCGATAGCGGCCTTGTAAAAGCTGACCAACGAGGGGTGCATCGCGGGTGGGTCGCGGAGCGTCCGCGTCCTCCACTTCCAAAGGCGGGATCGACGGCAATCGTGGGGGCCAAAGCGAGTCGACGCGCGGAGGCTTCGACGACGAAGCCGATGGCGGCGGCGGGATGCTCGTCCCCTTCACGATGAGCGCGCCGGTTATCGGGCACACCCGCTCTTCCGACGGGTGCGGCAAGCCGCACGCGTGACATCGGATGAAGTGCTCGGGCATGACGCTCCTTCCAACCTAAAGGCAATCTCGCTTCCCAAGCAAGAAGCTTCGGACCGTTTTTTTTTGAAAGCCGAGTGACGGTTTTTTTGAAAGCCAGCCAACTCACTTCTATGGCCCACAAATTGGCCTTCCCTTGGCATTCGAAGCTCATTCGAAAAAGACAAAAGAACGCGCGAGCATTCGATTTGGATCGTACATCGCGAAATTGGCGGTAGACTTGGGGACGATCATGCGCGTTACGTCGTTGCACTGCACCGGGGACCGGTTAGGAACACGATGAGCACAGCCGAACAGCTGGCCAGCGAGCCGACGCAGAACGCCGAAGAGACTGACCCCATCATCGGCAAGGTTCTGAACGACAAGTTCAAGGTCTTTTCCCTGATTGCAACCGGGGGAATGGGCACCATCTATCGGGGCGAGCAGCTCACTCTGCAGCGCCCCGTCGCCATCAAGATCCTGAGCCCGACGCAGGTCGCATCGCAGGTCGATCCCAACTTCCACAAGCGGTTCTTCCTCGAAGCGAGCATCCTTTCGCGGCTTCAGCACCCCAACATCGTGACTGTCTTTGACTACGGCAAGATCGATGGGATGAGCCCTGAGCGCTACTTCATGGCCATGGAGTATTTGCAGGGCGAGACGCTGTTTCGCCACCTGCGCTCGCGCGGCTTCCTGACGCC
The DNA here is from genome assembly GCA_964383995.1 of uncultured Polyangiaceae bacterium. Classification (GTDB taxonomy): domain Bacteria; phylum Myxococcota_A; class Polyangia; order Polyangiales; family Polyangiaceae; genus CAYLJT01. Next base: position 1,455 of record CAYLJT010000596.1, on the reverse strand, counting down.
CCCCGAGGCCATAGGCATCGCCCGCCAAATCGCAAGGGGTTTGCGCGACGCGCACAAACACGGCGTCGTCCACCGCGATCTCAAGCCCTCGAACATCATGTTGGTGCCCGGCGAAGACGGCGGCGACCTCGTAAAAATACTTGATTTCGGGCTCGTAAAGGTGCTTGCGGACGACTCCGAAGAGCTCACGCAACAGGGCGCCTTCTTGGGTTCGCCACGTTACATGTCGCCCGAGCAGATCTCGCACGGCAAGGTCGATCTTCGCACCGACGTGTACTCACTGGGCGTCATCCTCTACCAGCTCCTGTCTGGCAAGGTGCCATTCGAGTCCGAGAAGTCGGTTCAAATCCTGATTGCCCACCTGCAGTCCCCGGTGCCGCCCATGCGTGAGCGCAACCCCGAGGTGGACATCCCCGAGCCGCTCGAAAACTTCGTGATGAGCTGCCTCGCGAAGAACCCCGACGCCCGGCCTTCCAACATGGACGCGTTCATTCGCGCGCTCGGCGATTGCGCTCATGCCATCGGCCTCTCGGGTCAGTTCGGGACCACGGGCGTCGTGACGATCGACTCGGTGTCGAGCATTCGCGTGGGGCCCACGCCGACCGGAAGCGCGGCCATCATTGAGGGCATCAGTCAGTCCGGCAAACAACCATCTTTGTCCGGGACAGACCCTGCCATCTCGGGCGAGCTTGCCGCCGCGCGCACCCTGAACGGCATGGACAGTGGGTCGTCGACCTCGCTCCGTCGTGCCGAAATCGAAGGCGCGATGCCGCCCGCGGCGCCGGAAAAGAACAACAAGGCGATCCTCCTGGTCGGAGCCCTTTCCATCGCGGCGATCGCGGCCGTGGTGGGCAGCCAAATGGGAGGAACTCCCCCCGTCGCGCCGCCCGTGACCGCGGCGACCAACCCGGTCGTGCCGACGCCGGTACCCACGCCCGCCGTCACCGAGGCCCCGAAGCCCCAGTCCCCGCGCTCGTTTGGCCTTGTCATCGAGTCGACGCCGCCGGGCGCCGAGGTCAAAGAGGGCGATAAAGTGATTGGAACGACGCCCTTCCGTTTGTCCATCGACAACGACGCGGCCGAGAAGGCGCCGCGACTGTTTTCGATTCAAAAAGAAGGGTATTTGCCCTACTCGATCTCGCAGGGCCCGTCCGACAAGGACGAAGTAAAGCTGTCCGCGAAGTTGGAGCCGGAGCCGCGCGTCGCTCGGCCGGGCCCCCGCACGACGCCGAAGCCCCCGACGACCACGACGACGCCGCCACCGCCGAACACGCTGGGCATCGCTCCCGAGCGCTAGTCGCGCGACCGTGGGTTGCGCAGGCTGGGCTGCGGTCGGGCACGCGCAACCTGGGTGGGGTCGGCGAGACGGCTCAGCCTGGGTCGGACGCGCGCAACCTGGGTGGGGTCGGGGAGACGGCTCAACCTGGGTCGGACGCGCGCAACCTGGGTGGGGTC
>CAYLJT010000595.1:0-5730 GCA_964383995.1 uncultured Polyangiaceae bacterium | reverse complement strand
GGTCGCTGAGCAGCGTAATCAACGCCGTCGTGTCGTCGGCGGCGAGGCCGCTCGTGGGCTCGTCGAGGAAGATGATGACGGGGTCGGTGACGAGCTCCAAAGCGATGTTGACGCGCTTGCGTTGACCGCCTGAGAGAATCTTCTTTTCGGGCTTGCCGATCTGGAGGTTCTTGACCGTCTCGAGGCCCAAGTCCTTGATGGTCTGTTCGACGCGGGCGTCGATCTCTTGGTCTGTGTAGTCGGGCGGGAGGCGGAATTTGGCGCTGTAGCGCACGGCCTCGAACACCGTCAGCTCGGGGTGCACGAGGTCGTCTTGGGGCACATAGCCAATCGAGCCGCGCAGCGTGTCGTAGATGTTGTACAGGTCTTCGCCGTTGATGCGGACGACGCCCGACGTCGGTGGCAAATAGCCATTGAGCGCGAGGAGCAGCGTTGTCTTGCCTGCGCCCGAGGGGCCCATGAGGGCTATCATGTCGCCGGGAAGGGCCTTGAATGACACGTTGTCGAGGAGCGTGCGCATCTGACCCGAGTTGTCTCGGTCAGGCACCTCCAAGACAAGGCTCCAGGCCTCGATTTCGTAGAGCGGTCGGCCCGCCCAGCGTTCGGGGCCGAACTCTTCTTGTTGAGGGACGAAGTCGGCTTGCCCGGCCCCGCTGGTCTCGATCTTCAGGGGCATGGGGCCGATGAAGATCTTTTCGCCGCTTTCGACCGCTATTTTTTGGCCCGGCGGGATGCGCTGACCGCGAACGTAGGTGCCATTGGCGCTGCCCCGGTCTTCGACATAGAGCTTGCCGCCAATCTGGTGCAAGAGGGCGTGCTGGCTCGAGACCTGCGCGTGGTTGAGGACGATGTCGTTTTCGGCCGTGCGGCCGATGGACTTGATGGGCTTTTGGCCCGACGAGAAGTCCATGTGACCGAGGATCGTCTTGGCTTTGCGCGCTTGCGGCGCGCCGGACGGCTGGGCGGGCGCGGGCGAGGGTTGCGCGGGGTGGGGCATCATCGGCTGAATCGCCGTGCCTGCGTTCCCCACCGCAGGCGGGCTCGCGACGGGGGCGCTCACCGCTGGCGCGCTCACTACGGGTGCGCCGCCGGCCTGGGCGCGAACGACGTCTCCCAAGAGCTCGATGGGCACGGGGACCGGGCCAAACGCCACCACACCACGCGGATCGACGGGCGTCGGCGTGTTCGGCGCGATTTTCGAGGGACCGACGAAGGTGCCGCTCGTCGAGCCGTGATCGATGACCATCATGCGGTCGCACAGGACCGTGGCGTGTTGCCCCGAAACCGAGCCGTTTTGGATGACCCACGAGGCCTTCGTCGGGTCGCGCCCGATGATCACCTGGCCCGGCGGCGCTTTGATTTGGCCTTCCGCCATGATGGCGAGCAGGATCGCGCGGTGCGAGAGCGGCACGGGCACCCGGCCCACGACGAACTGCGTGCGAAAATCGAAGGGCACCTGCTCGCCCGCGGCGAGCGGCCGACCGTTGGCGAACGAGGGCGCCGGCCCCGCGAAAAAAACCAGTTGTCCGCCCCCCTGATGAACGATGCGCGCATGCTCCGGGGCGACACCTTCGCCCCCCAGCACGACGTCGCATCCAGGGCCGCTACCGACGGTGAGCGTTTGCTTGCCAAGTCCCGGGATCATAGGTGGCTGGGTTTCATCACAGTCGCGCGTGCGTAGCAACCGCAACCCGAACGACCTGTCATCTCGGCCGACCTGCGCTAGCCTTGCCCGCGATGGCCACTGCGAAATCCCCCACCTGTGTCGGATGCGGCGCGCCCCTCGGTCCCTGGGACGCCGCGGGCTACGTGCGCTGCGGTTTCTGCCAGCGCGACAACTACATTCAACAGCGCCCTCAAACGCGCATCCCGTTTCAACCGTCGCCGGTCGGCGTGCACCCCAACGTGGGCGCCGGGCTCGGGGTCGGCGTCATCGTCGCGATCAGCCTGACCCTCACCATCGGCGGCGTCGTCGCGGGGCTGGTCTCGTGGGGCACGTCGTCGGTGGCGAGCGGGTTCGGCGCAGACGGCAGCGGTCCGGGCTCGGGCGGCGTGGTGCCCTCGGGCGAGCACATGCAGTGGGGCGGTGGCGAAGGCAACTTGACGCCGGTCAACCTGGACGACGATGGCGTCGAGGACTTCGTGGGCGTCTACCGCGTGCTCGATATGGGGGCGAGCGAGCAGTACATGTACGTCGGCGGCTTCGACGGAAAGAGCCTCGAACGCAAGTGGAAATCGGCCGCCCTCGGCACCCTCGGCGACAACGGCTACACGATCCGTTCGGCCGTCGCGGGGCGCCGCGTCGTGGTCACCGACACCAAGTACGTCGCGCACATTTTGGAGCTCAGCACGGGCAAAGAGGTGGGCGCGATCAAGCTCACGGATCGGCCCAACCGCATGTGCAGCGAAGGTGCTGGCGGCGACCACGTGTGGATCGAGGTGGCCGACCACAAGAACGTGCTGATCGACGCCAAAGCGGCCCAGGGCAAGGCCGCTCCCGAGCCTGCGTTTTGCGTGGCGAAAGAGGGTTACGGCTGCGAGTCCTCGCGGGCCGAGTGCCTCGATGGCGACACGGCGCCGAAGCTCGACGGCTTCCTCGCGCGGACGGTGCTGCGCGAAGGGAAGGCGACCGTGGCCGTGGGCATGAAGTCGCCGGGCACGCCCGTGCCCATGCTCGCGGGCTTCGATGCCGCGTCGAAAAAGGTGAAATGGTCGGGAAATCTGCCCTCCGAGGGCCTGTCGTCCACCGACACCGACCCGCCGATCGACCTCGTCAACGGCCGGTTTTACGCGGCCTACGAGCTTACGGGCAGCAAAGGTTCGAATCTTGTTGCAATCGACGCGGAGACCGGAAAGCGACTGTGGGAAAGCCCCATCCCGCGCTCGGAGTCGGGCAGCGGTCCCGACGAAATCGTCGTGACGAAGACGCGGATCTATGTGCCCCACTGGACTTGGCTCGACATTTTCGACGCCTCCAACGGGAAGGGCATCGGTACGGTCGGAATCTGGTAGAGAGCGCTCCCATGACGCCCCTCCGCGCCGCCCTCGGGCTGTCGATGCTCGTGGGTCTTTCTGCTTGCAAAACCATCGGACCTTTGTATCCGCCGCGGCCCCCCGCCAGCGAGGGGATGCCCGTCGCCGATCCGGATCCGTCGCGTATCGTCATCCACACCGCCATCACCCGCGATGGGCTCCAGGCCCGCCTGCACCAGGCCCTGCCGAGCTCTGGGGAGGGCACGTTTTCGGTGCTCGGATCCCAGCGCAAATATGCCTGGCGTCGAACCAAGCCCGAGCTCCGCTTTGGCGAGGGGCGAATTGGCATCTTCATGGGCGTACAGGCCCAGGCCGATATGCCACTGACCACTATCGATGTGCCAATGAACGTCCGTGTCTGGGCCGAGCCAGTCATTTCGAGCGAATACGTGGCGAGCTTTCAGCGCGTCGAAGTGAGCGTGACCTCGGACGACCGCGCGGTGCGCGCGGTGGACGGATTGGCGGGCATCCTCGACAAGGTCCGAAGTGAGCTCCTCGGCCGCATGGAAGGCTTTCGCTACGACGTTCGCCCGCTGGTCGAGCAGGCCTACGCCAAACTATCGGCGCCGCTGCCGCTGCCTTTGGGCAACGCGAGCGGTTGCGCCAAGATGCGCGTTTTGGGCCTGGAGGCGGGCCCGACTGTGCTGGCCGACGGCCTCGAAAAAGACGTCGCGTTGGTGGTCTTGCCGAGCGTCGTCTTGCCCTGTGACACGAACGAGGTGGTGCCTCCGCTGCCGCCCCTGTCGAATGTCGCCATGGTCCCATCCGGGCCGTTCACGGTGACGGCCGCGATCGCCGCCCGCTACGAAGAGCTCTCGAAGGCCATGGAGCTTGCGTTTCCTGACGGAAAATACCACTTCTCCAAACAATACCCCGAGGCCTACCTGGAAAAGCCCGAGGTCTATTACTCGAAGGACAAGTTGGTTGTGCGGGTGCACCTGGCAGGGCCGGTCTCCAAGCTTGGCTTCGATGAGATGCTCGACGGCGATATGTACTTTACGGGCTCGCCCACGGTGGTCGACAACGAGCTTCGCATCTTGGATCTGCAGCCCACCGTCGAAACTGGCAGTTTCCTATTGAAGCTCAAAGCTGCAGTCGACGGCGACACCATCCGCGATCAAGCCCAAGCGGCCCTGCGTTTGGACTTGAGCGAACGTCTCGCAGCCGTGAAAGCCAAGCTCGCAGAGGATCTCAAGGTGGGAGGGCCCGAAGGCTGTGCGCGGGGCGAGGTGACCAAGATTGCTGTCACAGGCGTGCATCCCCACGGGTCTTACCTGCGCATCTACGTCGCCGCGACGGGTCAGGCGCGCGTGGAGGTGCCCTGTTCCAACTGAAGGCGCGTGTCTTTTCTTGGGTTTGCGGCTAGGCTCTGCGCGTGCGTCGTCTTCTGCCCTTTTCAGCCTTGCTCTTGCTCCCTGCCGTCGCTTCGGCGGCCTCCTCGGTCCCGCTGAAGGGAGCCGTCAGCCCGGAGGGCACGGCGGTCATCTATGTCGACCCGTTCGGTGGCTTCGACGCGCCGCCTTCCACGTTCGACGCGACGGACCCCACGGATCCGAAAAAGACGCTGGGGCCGCAGGCGTTTCATTCGGGACAAGCGCTCTCGATCTATGGCCTTGGCCCCGCCGCGGGCACGGCGCTCGTGCTGCGCGACGTGGCCTTCGAGTCGACCTCGTGGGGCTTCTTCTTGGATGCCTCGGACCTCAAGATCTTCGATCCCGCGACCGACGTCGTCACCGGCAACTCACGCACGACGCACTTCAATTTGGGGGGAGCCAGCGGCTTTGGCACCGTCAAGGTGGATCTCGATCAAGTGCTCCAGGGCACGGTGTTGACACAGACGTACTCGTTCACCAACTCAGGTCCTGACCTTGACATCTTGGTCGACGTCGTGGCCGACGTGGACATCGATTTCGGCAGCAATTTCAGCGATTGGGGCTTCCACGACGCGCGTTTTCCAGGCGCATCGTTGGGCGCCGGACAGGCCATCACCATCACCGAGCTGACGAAGCGTATCGGGGCCACGGTGGCTTTGTCGGGTGGCACGGCCGACGGTTACCGCACCATCCGTGCGGCGGCGCCCGGTTGGGAATACTACCGCCTGCCCACCTTCAAGGGCTACCCGGCCTCGGCGCTCAATGGCCTTTTCACCTTCCCAGCCGCCAACTTCTTGAATGGCTACCAGCGCCCCTTCGACGAAGAAATCCCCGACGACGTGGACGCCGACGGCGTCACCGACAGCCCGGGCGATGTGGCCCTCGGCCTGCAAAACAAGCTTTTGTTGCCGCAAGGGGTGAGCGTCAAGGTGGTGCTCACCACCACGCTGTTTTCGGGCGGTCCGTACATCACGGCGCCGACCTGTCCCTTGCCGGACACCAAGGTTTTGTCCGACGTCGACATCCCCCTGGCGACCACCTCGGCATTTGGCAAGGTCAGCTTCTCGGTAGCGTCCGGCAACCTACCCATGGGTCTGACCATCAACGGCTCTTCCGTGCAAGGCGCACCCCAGCAGGGGGGCGACTACGCGTTCACGCTGGTGGCCACGGACGAGAGCGGCAATGTGGGCAAGCTCGACTGCAATCTTCACGTGGTGGCCAGTTGCGGCGACGGGCTCGCCGTCGAGCCGGGCGAAGAGTGCGACGACGGCAATACGGCCGATGGCGATGGCTGCAGCGCGACGTGCAAGATCGACCTGTGCGA
>CAYLJT010000594.1:0-5732 GCA_964383995.1 uncultured Polyangiaceae bacterium | reverse complement strand
GCGCGTGAGAAACAGGTTTCCAGGCTTCAAATCCCGATGCACGATGCCGTTGGCGTGCACCTCGGCCATGCCCTCGCAGGCTTGCAGCACATAGAGCGCGGCCTCTTCCGAGGACAAGCCGCCGGTCTTCACGACCGCCGCGAGATCGCCGCCTAGGAGCAGCTCCATCACGATGAACGGCGCGCCCGCGGGGGTCGCGCCGACGTCGAGCACGCGCACGCTGTGATCGCCGCGGATCGACGCCAGGGCCCGCGCTTCGTGGTGAAAACGCGCGATGGCCTCGGGGTTGTCGACGTAGCGCTGGTGCAAAATCTTGATCGCCACGCGCTCGCCGAGCCCGACGCGCAGCGCTTCGACCACGACGCCCATGCCTCCTCGCCCCAAGACCCGCGTGACGCGGTACTTGCCGTCGAGCATCTCGCCGGGGACGAGGGTGGTCTCTTGGTTCGGGGCGCTCATGCGCGTTCGCGCGAGGTTAACACGACGGCCAACGAGCGCTTGTTTTTGGCTTGAAATAGGCGGATATGGTTACGCGAGCGAGGGGCGCGCCATGGTCCTTGGAGGGCCGTGAGGGCCCGTTCGAGGAGGCAACCATGTTCCCCATCATCATTTTACAGCTCGATCCGGGCTTCAAGGACTACCGGCTCTACACGCTGACCTGGAGCGGCGACGAGACGCCGCTTGGGCAAATCGTGGTGCCCAAGGTCGCCAACGGCGATTTCCAGGTCGGCACCGAATATTGGTTCATCGTCAACAATTTCGCGGCGACCTCGCAGACGTCGCTGACCTTCTCGTGGGTCGACAAGTCTTGGGACGACCCGCCGGTCGAAGACGTCTTGGCGTTCGATCTGCCCGTCGCCATGAACCTGTCGGAGACCACCGATCCGGGGGCGAGCAACATGTTGTTCGTCTACACCGACCCCACCAGCGGCAACCAATTCGCGCTGGCCTGGGGCCTCACAGGGGAGCGCAACGCGTGGTCGGGCGACCTCAATTGGTACACCACCAGCCAGAGCTTCAACCCCTTCACCGTGCCCGAGGGCTCGCCCGTGAATGAGCTCGCGTTCGTGGGCGACATCGCGTTCCGCAGCGAGACCCTGTTCATCAGCCCGAACACCGTGGAAATGCCCGCGGAGCAGAGCGCCTAGCCGTTCGAGCCCGGGCTTCCCATAGCGAAACGCGTGCGGACGGCGAGATGGGATGGACGGTAGGGGCGCGCGGGGTTACCGACGGGCCCCCGATGCCCCTGAAGCTCGCCGTCGCCGCGTCGCCTCCTCGCGTCCCTCGCGGCACGGCCGCGCGGGCGAAGAAGAGCGATCCGGTGTCGCCGGCCTCGCCCGAACCTCGGCAACCGAAGCCCTTCGTGAAGTGGGTGGGCGGCAAGCGTCAGCTCTTGGACGACCTCCGCCGCTGGCTGCCGAAGAGCTTTGGCACCTACCACGAGCCGTTCGTGGGCGGAGGAGCCCTGTTTTGGGCCACGCTGCCCGAAAAGGCGGTCTTGTCCGACAACAACCTGCGTCTGGTGCGCACCTATAAGGGCATCCAGTCATCGGTGGACAAGGTGATCGACCGCTTGCGCTCGTATGAGCACACGCGGGACTTCTTCGAGAAGATGCGGCGGCGACAAATCGACGACGAGCCCGACGACGCCGTCGCGGCCTGGTTCATCTACCTCAACAAGACCGCCTACAACGGCCTTTACCGCGTCAACTCGAAGAACCTGTTCAATGTGCCGTTTGGCGACTACGCGCGGCCGAACATCTGCGACGAGGCGAACCTCAGGGCCTGCGCGAAGGCCCTGGCGAACGCAGAGGTGCGGCACGAGCCCTTTCACAAGGTGGCAAGGCGGGCGAAAAAGGGTGATTTCGTGTATTTCGATCCGCCCTACGTGCCGCTGTCGGCGTCGTCGATGTTCGCCTCGTACACCGCCGAGGGCTTTGGCATGGACGACCAAAAGCGGCTGTGCAGACTGGCCATTTCGCTCAAGAAGAAGGGCGTCCACGTCTTGCTCAGCAACTCATCGGCCCCGGCCGTTTACGAGCTGTTCAGCAAGGACAAGGGCTTTACCATCCACGAAGTGATGGCCGCGCGCTCGGTGAACAGCAAGGGCTCGGGCCGAGGTAAGATCCCCGAGGTGGTGATCCTGTAAGGCGCGACGACCCACCTCGGCAGAGGGCGCCTTGGTCATGGCAGGCTGCGCGCGAGCCTGAGGCCCGTGGTCGGGCGGCGTTGCCCGGGCCGCAAGGCGAAGCGCGCGGCGGCGCGGCTGAGGTCGGAGACGCTGGTCCATGCGCCGCCGCGCACGATCCGAAAGGCGGTGTCGCTGGCGTCGTCGTCCTGGCAAGGTGTGCCGTCGCGGCTCCACAGGTCGGCGCAGAAGTCTCGGACATTTCCGGCCAGGCCGCGCACGCCGTAGGGGCTCTCGTCGCCGGGGTACGCCCCCACCGCGGCGCGTTTTGCGGCGCCTTCGTGGCTCGCGAGCACGCAGGCCCAGGTGGGGTCGAAGTGGTTGCCAAAGGGGTAGGTGCGTCCGTCGACCCCGCGCGCGGCCTTCTCCCGCTCCACCTCCGTGGGTAGGCGGTAGGCCCGGCCTTCCGTCTCGCTGCGCCAGGCCGCGTAGGCGGAAGCTGCGTGCCAGTCGATGGCGACCACGGGCTCGTCAGCGCCCCACGAGAGGCCGCCGCCGTCGCCTCCCAGCACGAAATTGCCTTTGGTGTCGCGAGGGAAGGCCAGGTGGCTAGGATCGGCGTCGGCGGAGCTGAACTCGCTGCGGGGGCAGGCGCGCAGGGCCTCGGCCTCGCGACCTTGCCGGACGAGGTCGTTCAGGAAGGCGAGGTACTCGGCGCAGGTGACCGGGTGCCGAGCCATGGCGAACGCGTCTACCCAGACGCGGCGGGAGGACAGGGCGTCGGCGGCCCTCGCGTCGCCGCCCAACCAGGCGAAGCCGGCGGGGATGTACAGCTCGTTCGAGCTCAAAAGATCGAGCTTGGGAAGATCGATGGCCAGGGGCTCGCTGGCGCCGGGGGGCACGCCGTCCCAGTGCCCGTCGCGCTCGATCAGCACGGGGTAGAGCACGGGTAGGTGGCCCTCGGCCTCGATGCGGCAGAGGTAGCTGCCGCGTGGCAAGGTCCGCGCGTGGATGGGCGTGGGGCCGAGGTCTTCGACCCGCTCGGGGATCAGGCGGCGCCGCTGCTCGACGTAGCGAAACAGCGTGACCTTGGCGCCGGACGGCGAGGTTGTGAGCGAGAGCGCGCCCTCGCCACGCAGAAACGCGCTGTGCGCGCCGCGATCGTGGGCCCGGAGCAGCACCTCGAAGCGCGCGGCGTCCGCGGCGTGTCCGAGACGTTCGGCCTCGATCAAGCGCTCGCGGTAGTGCGCGGCGAGGGCCGCGTGCGCTTCGGGCAGATCGGGGTCGATGCTCAACGCGCCGTGGTGACCCTGGAGCCATTCGGTCTCGGCCAGGGCCGCGTCGCGTTGCAACCGCGCGGCCTCGTCCAATAGCTCCCAGCCGGGCACCTTGCGCTCCACGGGATCGAAGGGGCGCACCGCTTCGAGCAGCTCCTCTGCGCGCTCGCCGAGGGCCCGGGCGCGGCGGCGCAAGGCCTCGATTTGGGGCTCGTTTTCGCGCGCGGCGTGCACGAGCACGAGGGCCTGCTCGCGCCGCTTGGAGCCGTCGAGGAACGTCACCAGGTCGTCGGCCATCGCGGAGGCGTCGGGGTAGCGCAGGGCCTTCTGGCGCTGCATGGCGCGCTCGCAAATGGCCACGAGCTCGGGCGGCACGAGGGTCGCGCGCTCGCGCAGCGGGGTGGGCTCGTCGCCCAACACTTGGCGGATCATCGAAGCGGTCTCGCCGCTGCGGGGCGCGACCCCGGACAGCAGGTGATAGAGCACGCCGCCGAGGGCGAAGACGTCGCTCTCGGGGCTATGCAGCTCGGGCGAGCCGGAGGCCTGCTCGGGGGGCATGTAGGCGAGGGTCCCGAGCACATCGCCCGCTTGCGTGACGCCCTCGACGCTGTCTTTGCCGTGCACTGAAGGCGCGCTCTCGTCGGCGATCTCGGGGGCCGCGCGCAGCCGTCGCGCGATGCCCCAGTCCATCACGAGGGCCTCGCCATGCTCCCCGACCATCAGGTTTTCAGGCTTGATATCGCGATGAACGACGCCGTGGCGATGGGCGTAGCCGACGGCCTGCGCGATGCGCATGAAGGCGTCGACGGCGCGACGAAAGGTGAAGCCCGTGGGGGTCGGGAGGAAACCGTCGGGGCCGCGGGCGCGGTAAAGCTCGTCGATGACGTCGAGCATGGTGCGCCCGCGAACCTCTTGCATCGTGAACCAGAGGCGCCCATCGCTGAGCTCGCCGTGATCGTGAACGGCGACGATCCCCGGGTGCTGAAGGCTCGCGGTGAGGGCCGCTTCGGACGCGAAACGAGCGCGAACGCGGGCCCGCGTCGCGTGCTCCACGCGCAAGAGCTTCATCGCGAGGATGCGATTCAGTGAGCGATCGTGGACCCGTCGTACCTCGCCGAAGCCCCCGGAAGCGATGCGCCCGAGGTCTTCGTAGCGCTCGGGGAGCCCCGCGGCGGTGACCGCGCCAGCGGCGGCCGAGCGCGGTGTTTCCGAGCCCGCGGAGGTCTGCGTGGGGCTGAACGACGGATCGAAGGAGCTCGTGCCTTGCGACGCGATGACGGTGGGCGCGATGGGTGCTGCCTGACTATCGCGGGCCATGTGCGGCCAGTGTACGTCGACTTCGTGGCGTGGTCCGCGCCTCGCGAAGGGAGCCCTTGTTGCCGAGCCGCACTGGGGGTTCTATGGCGATCGCAGTGGGTCTCCTCGAAGAGAAAACGTCTGGCGCCCGCATTGTCCTCGGGTCGCGTTCCCTCATCGGGCGACACGCTTCGTGCGACCTGCGCCCTCAAGATCCGCGCGTCTCGTCCGAGCACGCGCTGCTGCGCTTCGTCGACGGTCGCTGGGAGCTCCGCGATTTGGGCAGCCGCAACGGCACGTTCTTCGAAGGCCGACGCCTCACGCCGGGCGAGCGCGTGCCGCTGTTCGCGGGGGCGTTGTTCGAGCTGGGCGGCGCCCGCTCGGCCTACCGTTTGGTGGAGACGGGCGCGCCCCAACCGTCGGCGAAGCACCTTGGCAACGGGCAGAGGCTCGTGGCGACGGATCGGGTGCTCGTCCTCCCCGACGACGAGCAGCCCCAAGTGACCGTGTTCGAGGGGCCGGGCGGCTGGACGGCGGAGGGCGACGACATGAGCCGCGATGTCGTCGACGGCGAGGTGCTGGAGATCGGCGGCGTGCGTTTCGAGCTTGATTTGCCGTCCGGCGCGGACGCGACCCTCGACACCGTGGGTGGGCCCTTGCTCGAGAGCATCGGCTTGCATTTTTCGGTGAGCCGCGACGAAGAGCACGTCGAGGTGACGGTGCTGCACGACGGTGGGACCATCGCGTTGCCGCCGCGCACGTACCACTACGTGTTGCTCGTGCTCGCGCGGGAGCGCTTGCGGGACGTCGAGCTCCCGCCCTCCGATCGCGGCTGGGTCGATCGCGAAGAGCTGTGCCGCATGCTCGCGGTCGACTCGCTCAAGCTGAACGTCGACATCTGCCGCATTCGCAAGCAGCTCGCGTCGATCGGCGTATTGGGCGCTGCGGGCATCGTCGCCCGGAGCGCGACGAGCGGTCAGTTCCAGCTCGCCGCGCAGCGCATCGAGGGGCTCGCGTAGCCCCTCGTCACA
>CAYLJT010000593.1:0-5759 GCA_964383995.1 uncultured Polyangiaceae bacterium | reverse complement strand
GGCCACTCGTTGCTCGCCACGCAGGTGGTGGCGCGCATCCGCAAGGCCCTCGACCTCGATCTACCCTTGCAGCGTTTGTTCGAGACGCCCACCATCGCGGGGCTCGCCGAGCACGTGGAGGCGGCCCTGCGCGAAGGGCATGGCCTGGTGGTCCCGCCGGTCACGCGCGCCTCGCGCGAGGGGCCCTTGGCGCTCTCGTTCGCGCAAGAGCGCCTGTGGTTCCTCGACCAGCTCGAACCGGACAACCCGTTCTACAACGTACCTTCGGCCATCCGCATCACGGGCCCCGCCGACCTCGACGCCTTGGCCCGCACGTTGACCGCCATCGTCGAACGCCACGAGGCCCTGCGCACGCGCTTTCCGACCGAGGGCGGCAAGGCCGTCCAGGTCATCGATCCGCCCTCTGAGGTGCGCCTGTCCATGGTCGATCTCACGGCCCTCGACGCCGAGACCCAGGCCCAGGTGGTGCGCGCCGAGGCGGAGAAGCACGCGCGGGTCACCTTCCATTTGGCCACGGGGCCGCTGTACGCCGCGCGCATCGTCAAGCTGGGCGCCGAGGCCCACGTGCTTTTGTTCACGATGCACCACATTGTCTCGGACGGCTGGTCGATCGGCGTGCTGTTGCAAGAGCTCGGCGCGCTGTACGACGCGATGGTGCAGGGGCGCCCGTCGCCGCTGCCCGAGCTGCCCATTCAATACGCCGACTACGCAGCCTGGCAAAGGCGCTACCTGGAGGGCGAGATCCTCGGCAAACAGGCCGAATATTGGCGCAAGCAACTGCGCGACGCGCCGCTCGTCTTGGAGCTACCCACCGACAAGCCCCGCCCGGCGGTCCAGTCTTACCGCGGCGCCCGGGTGTTCTTCGAGCTGCCCGACGCCTTGACCCAAGCGGTGCGTGGCTTCTCGCAGAAGTCCGGCGTGACACCGTTCATGACCTTGGTCTCGGCCTTCAACGCCTTGCTCGGCCGCTACACCGGACAGGAAGACATCCTGGTGGGCACGCCCATCGCCAACCGCACACGGGTCGAGACCGAGAACTTGATCGGCTTCTTGGTGAACACGCTGGTCTTGCGCGCCGATCTGAGCGGCGATCCGACCTTCCGCGATTTGGTGCTGCGCGCCCGCGACGTCACGCTGGCCGCCTACGCCAACCAAGATCTGCCCTTCGAGCGCTTGGTCGAAGAGCTGGCGCCCGAGCGCGATCTGAGCCGTTCGCCCGTGTTCCAGGTGATGTTCGTGCTGCAAAACTTCTCCTGGCCGGCGCTCCGGCTGCACGACCTCTTGCTCGAAGAGGTGGACGCCGACATCGTCACCGCCAAGTTCGACATCATGTTGACCATCATCGAGGGTCAAGAAGGTCTCGTACAAAAGGGCAAGCTCTATGGCAAGGTCGAGTACAACACCGACCTCTTCGAGCGCCCCACCATGCAGCGCTTCGTGGCCCACTACTTGACGCTGCTCGGCAGCGCGCTCACGGCCCCGGAGACGCCCATCGGCGCCCTCGCGCTGCTCCCCGAAGAAGAGGGGGCCCAGGTCGTGACCGGCTGGAACGACACCGCGCGACCTTACCGCACCGGCGTCACGCTGCACGGGCTGTTCATGGAGCAGGTGGATCGCACGCCCGACGCCGTGGCCCTCGTGTTCGAGGGCGAAACGCTCAGCTACCGGCAGCTCGACGAGCGTTCGAACCGCCTGGCGCATCGGCTCCAGAAGCTCGGCGTCAAGCAAGACGTGATGGTGGCGGTCAGCGTCGAGCGCTCCTTCGAGATGCTGGTCGCGCTGTACGCCGTGATCAAGGCGGGCGGCGCCTACGTGCCCGTGGATCCGACCTACCCCAAAGCGCGCATCGCGTTCTTCCTGGAAGACGCGGCCAGCCCCGTGCTGTTGACGCAGGCGAAGATCGCCGCCGAGCTGCCCCCCGTCACAGGGGTGGTGCTGTGCCTCGACAGCGATTGGGCCGAGATCGAACAGGAGCCCGCGACGCGCCCCACGCCGCTCTCCACGTCGCAGGATCTTGCCTACATGATTTACACCTCGGGCTCCACGGGCAAGCCCAAGGGCGCCATGAACACCCACGCGGGCATCGTCAACCGCCTGCAGTGGATGCAAGAGGCCTACAAGCTCGGTCCCGACGACGCGGTCCTGCAAAAGACGCCGTTCAGCTTCGATGTCTCGGTGTGGGAGCTGTTCTGGCCGCTGCAGGTGGGCGCGCGTCTGGTGATTGCCAGGCCGGAAGGTCACAAAGACGCGGGCTACTTGGTCAAGCTTATCCAGGCCGAAGGCGTGACCACCATGCACTTCGTGCCTTCCATGCTCCAAGCCTTCCTCGAAGAGCCCACCGCGCCGAACGCCAAGAGCTTGCGACGCGTGGTGGCGAGCGGAGAGGCCCTGCCCTTGCCGCTCACCCTGCGCTTCTTCGAGGCCTTGCCGGGCGCCGAGCTGCACAACCTGTACGGTCCCACGGAGGCGGCCGTCGACGTCACCTGGTGGGCCTGCCAAAAAGAGCCGCCTTTGCCGCTCATTCCTATTGGCAAGCCGATCGCCAACACGCAGATCTACATCCTCGACAAGAACTTGAGCCCGGTGCCCATCGGCGTGCCCGGTGAGCTGTACATCGGTGGTATTCAGGTTGCCCGCGGCTACTGGAATCGCCCCGAGCTGACCGCCGAGCGCTTCGTGCGCGATCCCTTTGGCAAGCAGGGAGACCGTCTGTACAAAACGGGGGACCTTACCCGCTGGCTGCCCGACGGCAACATCGAGTATCTCCGGCGCATCGATTTCCAGGTCAAGCTGCGCGGTTTCCGCATCGAGCTCGGCGAGATCGAAGGCGCGCTTGGCCAGAGCAAAGCGGTGCGCGAGTCGGTGGTCACCGTGCGCGAAGACCTGCCTGGCGACAAGCGCATCGTGGCCTATTTGGTGCTCGATCCGAACTACCGTGAGGCGGAGAAGGCGGCCCCGGAGGCGGACGCTGCCACGGCCGATCGCACCAGCCAATGGCAGATGCTCTACGAGGAGACCTACCGTCAGAGCACGGCGGAGGACGCCGCGTTCAACATCGTGGGTTGGAACTCGTCGTACACGGCAGGCGCCATTCCTCCCGAAGAGATGCGCATCTGGGTCGACGAGACGGTGCGTCAGATCAAAGAGCTCGGCCCCCAGCGCGTGCTCGAAATGGGCTGTGGAACGGGCCTCTTGCTGTTCAATGTGGCGCCCCATGTCAAGGCCTATACGGGTGCCGACTTCTCCCAAGCCGCCCTCGACTACATTGCCGCGCAAAAAGACCGGGTGGCGGGCGGTCTCGCGAACGTCGAGCTGTCGTGCCGCATGGCGGACGACTACGCGGGCCTCGCCGACGCGTCGTTCGACGCCGTGGTGGTCAACTCGGTGGTGCAATATTTCCCGAGCGTCGACTACCTCGTCAAGGTCGTGGAGGGAGCCCTGCGTGTGGTGCGACCCGGCGGGCACATCTTCCTCGGTGACGTCCGGAATCTGCCCTTGCTGCGCGCCCTCAAGGCGTCGGTGGCGCTGTTCCGCGCGCTGCCCAACGTCAGCGTCGGCAAGCTGCGCGACCAGATGTTGCAAGGTGTGCTGGCGGAGGAAGAGCTGGTGCTCGATCCCCAGCTCTTCGCCGTGCTTCAGGCCAAGCTGCCGGGCATCTCGCACGTGGAGGTGCGGCCCAAGCCGGGTCGCTACGACAACGAGCTGTCGCGCTTCCGCGTCGACGTCGTGCTGCACGTCGGTCCGCGCGAGGCGGTCGCCCCCGCGACTTGGTTGGATTGGCAGCGCGACGGTCTGACCTTCGAGCGCATCGAGGAGGCTGTCCGAGACAATCGGAGGCTGTTGGGCGTGCGTCGCCTGCCCAACGCGCGCGTGGAGCAGGACCGCGCCCTGGTCGAGCTGCTCCTCGGCGAGGAAGGCCTGGAAAACGCGGCCGATCTGCGCGACGCCCTGAAGAACCGCGGCGAGCGCGGGGTGGATCCGGAGGCCCTGCGCGCGCTCGGCGAAGCGCATGGCTACGACGTGTTCCTGTCGCTGCTCTCCGGGCGCAACGACGGTGCCTTCGATCTGGTCATGGCCAAGCGCGGGGCGCTCGGCCCGGGGCAGGTGGTCGACTTCCGCGAGCCCCAGCTTGCCATCGAGGCCCGGCCCTGGTCTCACTACGGCAACGACCCGCTGCGCAACGTGGTGCAAGAAAAGGTCGTCACGGAGCTGAAGCGGTCCCTCTCGGAGCGCCTCCCGGACTACATGGTGCCGTCGGCCTTCGTCGTCCTCGACGCGCTGCCGCTGTCGCCCAATGGCAAGGTCGACCGCCGCGCCTTGCCGGCTCCCGAGGCACGCATCATCGCCTCGGGCGACGTGGTGGCCCCGCGAAACCCGGTGGAAGAGGTGTTGGTGGGTGTGTACGCCCAGCTTCTTGGCCTGGAACGCGTGTCGGTGTTCGACGACTTCTTCTCCCTCGGAGGCCACTCGCTGCTGGCCACGCAGGCGATCAGCCGCGTGCGCAGCGCGTTCAACGTCGATCTACCCTTGACCGTGCTGTTCGAAGCGTCGACCGTCGCGGATCTGGCGGCCCGCGTGGAAGGCGCCGTCAAGGATGGCTACGGTGTGGCGGCGCCGCCCATCGTGCCCACGCCGCGCGAAGGGGCCTTGGCCCTGTCCTTTGGTCAGGAGCGGCTCTGGTTCCTCGACCAACTGGAGCCGAACAGCACGCAATACAACGTGCCCGCCGCCGTGCGCTTGGCGGGTCGGCTCGATGTGCCTGCTCTCGAGGCCGCCATCACCGAGGTGCTCGCCCGCCACGAGGTGTTGCGTACGGTGTTCCCGACGGTCAAGGGTCGGCCCGCGCAGAAGATCCGTGAGGCCGAGCCGTTCGTGCTTGCGACCACCGACTTTTCCGGTGTGCCCACGGAGGAGCGCGAGCGGCGCTTGCGCGAAGAAGCCCAGCTCGACGCGCAGATGCCCTTTGACTTGGGCAACGGTCCTCTGGTCCGCGCGCACCTGATGCGGTTGTCCGACGACGAGCATGTGCTCATCTTCACCCTGCACCACATTGTCTCGGACGGCTGGTCCCTCGGCATCCTGGTGCGCGAGGTGGCCGCGCTGTACGAGGCGTTCGCCGCCAAGCGCCCGTCGCCCTTGCCGGCGCTGCCCATCCAATACGCCGACTACGCGGCCTGGCAACGGCGCTACCTCGATGGCGACGTGCTCACGCGGCAGCTCGCGTTTTGGCGGGAGACGTTGCGCGGAGCGCCCCAGGCCCTCGATCTACCCACCGACCGTCCGCGACCGCCCATGCAGTCGTTCCACGGCGCCCAGGTCAAGGTGGCCCTCCCGGCGTCGCTGTCCCGGGCCCTGACCAACTTCTCGCGGCAAGAGGGTGTCACGCTGTACATGACGTTGCTCGCGGCCTTCCAGCTTCTCTTGGCGCGCTGGAGCGGTCAAGACGACATCGTGGTCGGCACCCCCATCGCCAACCGCACGCGCACCGAGACCGAAGGGTTGATCGGCTTCTTGATCAACACCCTGGTGATCCGCGGTGATCTCAGCGGCGATCCGACCTTCCGCGGCCTGGTGGCGCGCATTCGCACAGCCTGCTTGGGCGCCTACGCCCACCAAGACGTGCCCTTCGAACGGCTGGTCGAAGAGCTGCGCCCCGAGCGCGATCTCTCCCGGAGCCCCCTGTTCCAGGTGATGTTCGCGCTGCAAAATACGCCCCTCGCGCCCGTGCGCGTAACAGGCCTGTCGCTCTCGGGCGTGCC
>CAYLJT010000592.1:0-5760 GCA_964383995.1 uncultured Polyangiaceae bacterium | reverse complement strand
AGTAGTAGGCGTCGTAGTAGCCCGCGGAGAGCACGTAGGTGCCGAGCATGATGCGTCGCTTCACCTCGCGACCGAAGCCTTGTCCGCGCGTTTCGGCGTACATCGCGGCCAGATCCGCCTGCTGCCCCACACCACGCTTTGCGCCTTCGACGCGTAGGCCGAAGCGCGTGCCGTCGAAGCGCGCGAGGTTCGACGAGGCCTCGGCCGTTGCCACGACGTAATACGCCGCGACCGCGTAGGCGGTGTGGGGGAGCGAGACGCGGTGGGTCGTCGCGCCGAGGCCTTCAAGCCCTTTGATCGCGCCCCGCACGAGCGCCTCCACGCGGGGATCGAGGCCCTCTGCGAAGTACTCGTCGGGGACGCCGATGCGCAGGCCGCGGATGTCCTTGCCGCAGGCCGCCTCGAAGTCCTCCGCGGGCGCGTCGAGGGTCGTCGCATCGCGTGGATCGCGACCTGCAATCGCGGACAACACGCGCGCCGCGCTGCGCACATCGAGGCCAAACGGCCCCACCTGATCGAGGCTCGACGCAAAGGCCACGAGGCCGTAGCGCGACACGCGTCCGTACGTCGGCTTCAGGCCCACCGTTCCGGTCATCGATGCCGGTTGGCGGATCGAGCCCCCCGTGTCCGAGCCGAGCGACACCGGCACCATGCCGCTGGCGACGGCGGCCGCGCTGCCGCCCGAGGAGCCGCCCGGCGTCCGCGTGGGGTCCCAAGGATTTTTCGTGGGGAAAAACGCGCTATTTTCAGTGGAGGAGCCCATCGCGAGCTCGTCCAGGTTGCATTTTCCGACGAGCACGGCGTCGGCGCCGCGCAGCCGCGCGACCACCGTGGCATCGAAGGGCGGACGGTAGCCGCGCGCGGGATCCGCGGCCGGCTCTCCGGGGCCGGGCGCCCGCGTGAGGATGCGCGAGCCCGCCGTGGTGGGCGCGTTGCGCGTGGAAAGCGCGTCCTTGATGCCGATCGGCACGCCCGCCAGGGGCCCCAACGACTCGCCGCGCGCGCGCTTCTGATCGACGGCGCGGGCCGCGTCGAGGGCCTCGTCGGCTTGCACTGTCAGGAAGGCGCCCACCGCGGCGTTTCCCGCCTCGATCGCAGCGAGGCTCGCCCGCGTGACCTCCTCGGCGGACACCTCGCCCTTCGCGACGAGGTCCGCGATCGCCCCAATTTCAAGGCTCAATACGCCCTTTCCAGCGCTCACGACTCCTCCACGAACGACGGCACCCGAAAGCCCCCGCCCTCGGTTTGGGGCGCCTCGCGCAGCGCAAGCTCCACCGGCAGGCTCGGCTCTTCGACGTCGTCGCGCAACGGCAGCTCCGCGACCACCACGTGCGCGGTCGGCGCGACCTGCGTCACATCGAGCTCTTCGAGCTTGGCGACGTATTTCAAAATCCCCGCCAAATCGTGGGCCATTTGCGCTTCTTCCTCGCCCGAGAGGGCGAGGTGCGCGAGGGCGGCGATGCGGTGCACCTCGTCGCGACCAAAGGGGCTGTCTCCCATGCCGCGCGATCTACCACCCACCCCCGCGACCGAGAAGCGCGGCGATCTGGGCCCAGTGCGCGATCGGTGCTAGTCGCACGAACGCTGGCTGCGCCCCCAAGCGTTTTTCGTCGCCATGGTCTCCAAGCTCTCCGATCTCCCTCGTTCCAGCGCTTCGAGCGTCGAAACGCCTGTTCCGTCCAGCTCCGGGGCTTGGTTTCGCCGGCTGTTGGTGTTTGGCGCCGCCGCCGCGCTGGCGACCTGGGCCGCGCGGGATCAGCTCGATCCGAAGCAGGGCCGCGACGGCGCGTTGGCGTCCGTGCTCGCGGAGCGAGGTCTTCAGGCCTCGGGGCCCGACGTCGTGTGGCTCGAGCGCCCCGACGGCGTGGCCCAATCCCTGGCCGGCTCGGCGCGTGCGTTGGTCCGCGCTTCGAGCGAAAAGGGCGAGCCGGCGGACATCTACCTCGTCGAGGCGAAGCTCTCGCCCGAGGGCGTGTTGCTCGACGTAGGCTCGGTTTACCCGCTGACCCAGACCTCGGGCGCGGACGAGCAGCGGCCGATCGTGAGCGGCGATCACGCGGCGTTCGTGGCGCGCGGCCTGTCCTTCGAGCCGGGCGACGGCAGCGCAGGGGAGGCTGCGGCGTGGGTCCACGTCCTCGATTTCTCGGCGGGCCTCACACCTGGGGACGACTGGACCTCGTTGGAGCGCGCCCAGCTAGCGGTCGCCAGCTACCAAGAAACCGGTCAATTGCGCGGCATCGCCCGCCGATCCTTCGCCGTCGATCCACCGCCCCGGCAATTGGCCCTTCATTTTGCGGCAAATTCGCTCTCGATACGGGCCGATGAGCGGAGCGCCGAGGTGCCCCTTGGGGCCATCGACGAAAACGCCTTGCCGCCTTGGCTTCGCCTCGAGCCAAGCGAGCTTGCTCATCCGGGAAACCTGGTGACCTGGTCGGTGGACAGGGTCCGCGCGATCCCCTGGATCGGCGACGACGCCATGCAAACCGTCAAGGCCGTGGCCTTCACCGCGCTCGACTTCGTGCTGCGCAACAAGGAGGCCGTGACGGGCGACACGGGCGAAGACTCGATCGCCGAAGATCTCGGACAAACGGGCCTCGACGCACCCAAGCGTGAGACGCCGGTGGATCCTGAAATCGGCTTTCCTCCGGCCGCCCTCGAGCCCTGGGTGACGCCTCCTCTGGCGGGGGAAGGGCAGTGGAACGACCTCTCCGGCGACCCGTTCTTGCGCCAGGCCGACGGTCTCCCGTCCACGTTTTTCACCACCTTCATTCGCAGCGATCGATCGCGCAAGGCCACGCGCGTCTACGTCGCGATCTGGGATCCGCGCACGGTCGAGCTTCACATGATGGCCGGCACCGTCGAGCCCAAGGGCGCCACGGGCGAAGCGGGACCGGGCACCATCCCCCGCTCCCCCGAGATTATGCGGCGTGTCGTTGGCGCATCCAACGCCGGTTTTCAGGCCTTGCACGGCGAGTTTGGCATGATGGCCGATGGGGTTGTCTACCTTCCGCCGAAGCCCTACGCGGCGACGGTCGGCGTGCTGCGTGATGGCACCACGGCCTTCGGCACCTGGCCCGAAAGTCAAGCCATTCCAGACACGCTCGTCTCCTACCGCCAAAACATGACGGTCATGGTGCAGGACGAGAAGTTCAACCCCTACGGTCGCAACTGGTGGGGCGGCACGCCCCCGGGCTGGGCCGACAAGACGCACACCGTCCGCACCGGCATCTGCCTCACAAAAGAGCGGTTTGTGGCCTATTTCTACGGCGCCGACATCAGCCCCGACGCCCTCGCCCAGGCCATGATCCAGACCCGCTGCAGCTACGGCATCGCCCTCGACATGAACGCGGGTCACAGCGGTCTCGAGCTCTACAAGGTCGACACCGCGGACGAGCTCGGCTCCCTGGGCCGGCCGCTCCACACCGATTGGGAGGCCGAAGGGGAGATTTCGGGTCTTGACGGCTTCCGTTTTCGCGGGCGCCGCTTCATTCGAGGCATGGGCCTCATGAACTTTCCGCGCTACATCCGGCCCGAAGCGCGCGATTTTTTCTACATGACGCTGCGGCCTTTGTTGCCCGGCCGACCCGTTGCGTTGGGGCGCGAGCCGGCGTTCGAGGGCGAGGGTGTGCTGCATGTCAAGGGTCTTCCGCAACACGGCTACCCCTACGCGTTGGCGTCCGGAGAAATTGGCTTTGGAGGCGGCCGCGCGCGGATTTTGGCCCTGGATCCACGCCTCCTGAAGACCCAACCGGTCTCCGCTCCGGCGGGCGCGACGGTCGCTATTGTCGACGCCGGCGTGGCCGATCCGGGCGACTCGCTCTGGCACTCGGCGGGCGCCTTCTCCGTCGGCCCCACACCGCCCGTCGCCGACGCGGTTCGGCTTGTTTCGACGCCCTCCGCGCATCCGACCCTGGCCGCGGGCGCCCTCGGTGTGCGCGACGATGACGGCATGCTCCTCTACGCCGAGCCTCCCGCACCGGTGGCTCCGGCCGAGCTCGAGGCGTTGATGAAGCTCCTCGGCTGCTCCACGAAGCTCCTGCTCGCGACGCCCTGGGACCTTGCGCTGGGCGGAGACACCAACCTGGCCGGTCAGGCGGTGCATCCGCCCGGAGGGCCTTCCGCCGTCCGCCTCGCGCGGGCCGCTGGCCCTTCCGCGGGGAGGATGTTCGAAGACACGCCGGTCGTGCCCTTCGACGTTTGGTACACGCTGCAACAAAAACGCGTTCGCTATTTCAAAAAGCGCGAAGATGCGACGCCGACGGCGGCGCCCGATCAATAGACCCCCGGGACTTGGCCGCGGGGCCCGAAGTCATGCGACGATTCGGGAGCGTCGAGCCCCCCGGAGGGGCTACTCGCGGAACGTAAAGTATGCCATGCGTACCACGTTCAACACCCCCGACACGGGGGCGGCCTCGCACCGCCCGTCGGGCCCCGAGGCATCGTGAGGAGTTGCTGAGAAATGGCGGAAAATAAAGGCGGCGGCAGTGATCTGGATGTCTTCGAAGGGCTCGCAAAAAAGGCCCCTCGTTCGACAGGACCAGGCCTTGTTCCCCCGCCGCCCTCGACGCGGCAGCGCACGCTCGTAGGGGGCATCGTCCCCCCGCTCGCACCACCGCCCGCCCCCCCGGGCGCGCTGCCGCCCCCCACGATGCCCAAGCCGCCGCCGCCTCCGAGCACGGTGAAAGGCATCCCGACGCCCCTTCCGCCGCCGCCCCCCGGCCGCGGGCCCGCCTCCGCGGTGCCTCCGCCCCCCGGAACGCTTCCTGCGGCCCCGCCGCCGCCTCCCCCCGCCGCCGCCCCGCCCGCGCCCGCGGCGGCGGCCACCCCGGCATCGCTGCCGGCGCCATTGCCGCCCCCGGCGCCCCCACCGCCGCCCACCCCGCCGACCGCCGCTGCCGACGCCAGCGCCGCAGCCGGGCCCCCCGCGCCCCTGCCGCCGCCCGCCAAAAAGAAGGCGTCGGTCGACATGGACTGGGACGACGAGGAAGAGTCGACGCACGTCTACGACAAGGCCCAGCACGACCTCCTCCCGGGCCTGATGCGGCCCCCGGGGGCCCCGTCGGCACCTCCCCCCGGCGCGCCCCAGCAACCGGGCTCCATGCCGCCTCCAGGCGGGCGCGTAGGCTCGGCAGCCGCGCTCCTCGCCAGCTCGGGCGGCACCGCCGCCACGGCCAAGTCGATGCCGCCGATGGCGGGGCCGCAGGCCATGATCCCCTCGGTGCCTCCGCCCCCGGCCATCCCTGCCCAGGCGGTCCCGGTGGCGCCCATGCGCAACGAAGACGCCGCCACGCAGCGACGCGAGGCCGTCCGCCCCCCGCCGGCTCCTGCCTCTGGCAGCAAGCTGGGCGTCATCCTGGGTGGTGTTGCCATCGCGCTCGTCCTGGTGCTCGCGGGCGTGTTTTTCTACCCTCGTCCAGGTCAGCTCAAGATCGACGTCCGCTCGAAGAACGGCGGTCAGGTCGACAAGGCAGAGATCTTCCTGGATGGTCAGAAGCGCTGTGACACCGCGCCGTGCGTCATTCAAGATCTGGACTCCGGACCGAAGATCATCAAGGTCCTGGTGCCCGGCGCGGCGCCCGTTTCGGTGACCGAGGTGGTGGAAGGTGGCCGCGAGAAGGTCGTCATGATCTCCCTCGAAGGCGCGGGTCCCGCGCCCAACGACACCGCTCCTTCGGGCTCCGCGGGCCTCAAGATCTCGTCGCAAACCGACAACGTCAAGGTCTACATCAACGATCAAGAGCACGGCACCTTGCCGGCCGA
>CAYLJT010000591.1:0-5766 GCA_964383995.1 uncultured Polyangiaceae bacterium | reverse complement strand
CGTTCGCCGACGCCTTCGCGCGCGCCTGGTTCAAGCTGACCCACCGCGACATGGGCCCGCGCGCGCGCTACCTCGGGCCCGAGGTGCCTGCGGAAGATTTGATCTGGCAAGATCCCGTTCCTGCCCTGGATCACCCGGTCATTGACGCTCAAGACATCGCGTCGTTGAAAGGGAAGATTTTGGCTTCCGGACTCTCGCTGAGCGAGCTCGTCCAGACCGCCTGGGCCTCCGCCTCCACCTTCCGTGGCTCAGACAAACGCGGTGGCGCCAACGGCGCGCGCATCCGTCTGGCACCGCAAAAGGATTGGGAGGTCAACCAACCCGACCAGCTTGCCAAGGTGCTCGGCGTCTTGGAAGGCATCCAAAGCGCGTTCAACGGCTCGGCCAGCGGAGGGAAGAAGGTCTCCCTCGCCGATCTCATCGTGCTGGCGGGCTCCGCCGCCGTCGAGCAAGCCGCCAAGAATGCGGGACACGACGTGACGGTGCCCTTCACTCCGGGCCGTACCGACGCTTCGCAGGAGCAGACCGACGCCGCGTCGTTCGCGGTGCTGGAGCCGCTGGCCGACGGTTTCCGCAACTACCTGAAGGGTAGGTACACGGTGTCCCCCGAAGCGATGCTGGTCGACAAAGCCCAGCTCCTCGAGCTGACCGCACCGGAGATGACCGTGCTGGTAGGCGGTCTGCGCGTCCTCGGTGCCAACGTCGGAGGCGCAAAGCACGGCGTGCTCACCGACCGTCCCGGCACCCTGAGCAACGACTTCTTCGTTCACCTGCTCGACATGGCCACCGAGTGGAAAGCCGTCACGCCCCACGGCGATCTGTTCGAAGGGCGCAACCGGCAATCCGGTCAGGTGCAATGGACGGCCACCCGCGTCGATCTGGTGTTCGGTTCCAGCTCGGAGCTGCGCGCCCTCGCCGAGGTGTACGGTAGCTCGGACGGGCAGGCGAAGTTTGTCTCGGACTTCGTGGCTGCCTGGACCAAGGTGATGCAGCTCGACCGCTTCGACCTCGCGTAGGGCGAGAACCGCCAAAGCGGGCCTAGAATCGATGCCCACCCCAGGTTGCGTTCCGCAACCTTCCCCGCCCAAACGCCGTGCTCGGGCGAAGCCCTCCGCGCGGCGAGGGCCGGGGACCTCTTCGAGCTTTTTGGTAGCCGTGCCGACCGCTGCGAAAGAAAAGAAAAAAGGACAATGCGGCCCGGTCGACGGCCGCAGAAGTCTCGGGTAGCCTGGTAGGCACGAACGACGCGAGGAGCACGATCATGGCGGATCCTGCAGAGAAACTCTCAGCCGAAGACCTCTTGCCCCTCGCGAAGAAGCTGCCGAGGGGCGAGCAGCTTCGTCTGGCACGCACGCTTCTAGAGAGCGAGCCCGAGCCGGCGGACGACCTTACGGCGAAGCGGCGCGCAGGAATCGGCCGCTACGCCGGTCGCGGTTGGATCGCGGAGGATTTCGACGCTCCGCTTCCCCCGGAGATCCAGAAGTACTTCGAGGGTGAGGGAGACGAGGGCGGTGACGCGCCTTGAAGTTGCTGCTCGACACCCATGTATGGCTTTGGCTTGCGCTCGAACCAGGCCGCGTATCGGCGGACGTGCGCGCCCAGATCGGCCGCGCGGAGACCGAGCTTTACGTCTCGGTTGCAACCCTCTGGGAGGTGGTCATCAAAGCAGGCCTCGGGAAGCTCAATTTGCCCGACTCGTCAGAGACGTTCTGGCAGCGTCAGACCCGTGAGAGCGGCATCGCTGTGCTCGCCATTCGTCAGGAGCACGTCCTCGAAGTCGCGGCTCTTCCTCGCGTTCACCGTGATCCTTTCGATCGTCTGCTCGTGGCGCAGGCGCGCATCGAGGGGCTCACGCTCGTGACCGCCGACCTCAAATTGCAAGCGTACCCGGTCGCGACGCTCGCGGCGGAAGGTTCCTGATAGGGCACAAGGCACACGCTGATCGCCCGCCCTCCCCCGCGCCAAAAGTTGCCGGAGGGCCGTCCATGCGAGACAGGGTCCCGACGTCCTCCGACTCTCCAAGGACGACACAACCCTGTGGCTAGGCCGCACCTAGGTTTCGACACGTGGCTCCTAGCCGTTGGGGCCGCCGGCCTACCCGATCGGTAGGTGACGCCCACACCCGGGGCAGGGGGACCCTAGGCGTCGGGTTGGCCGTCCTAGGCTTGTCCTCGGCTCAGCAAAGAAATGGCGAGCCGGGCCGTTCTTGTGGCGAGCCCGCCGCCCGACCAACGAATCTAACGTCATGACGACCCCGCTCCCCCCCGAAGACCCGGCGCTCGCCGCGCTCGTCGACCGCCTGTTGGTCCCGTACCAACCGTTCTTGTCGCCCAAAGCTCTGGCCGAGCTACGCCAGACGGCCTTGTTCCTGGCAGCCAACCATCCGACCCTGGCGGAGCTTACGGCGGCCCTTGAGCGCGTTTCGTCGTCGGACACTTCCGTGGTGCCCTCGCCTCCGGGCGGCGCAAGCGGGGTGGTCGTCAAGCGCGGGCGTCGTGCGCTTGGAGGGACCGGTACGGGGAACAAGGGCTAATGCTGCGCGAGCTGACGCCCGAAGAGCGTGGGCTGTTTGTCGCGCATCTGCCGATCTGCCATGCGGAGATTCGTCGTCGTCGTGGCCTGACGCTGAGGCTTGGGGAGGCCGAGGCATTGGCCATCGCGGAAGACGCGCTATGGGAGGCGACGCAAGCCGTTCGGCCGGGCTATCCGCTGGCGCCTTTTGCCAAGACCGTCATTCATAGACGCCTGCTGGATGCCTATCTGCGACAAGGTCGAAGAGACGAGCGTCTGGCCGTGCAGGCGTTGGACGCCCTGGATGCTCTACCGGTGGAGGTCCACGTACATGCGAGTGCTTCAACCTATCAGAACCTGGAGGACAGGCTGGAGATGCTGGTATTCGCCGCCGCCCTCGCGCACTGGCTCACGCCCGACCAAGAAGCACCCCCGCTCCCTCCTCGGCTGGCAAAGGCGCTGGCCAGCCTGGGGGAGGAGGACCGCTTGATCCTCCGGGCGCGCATGGACGACGTGGCGTGGCTAGACATCAAGAAGAAGACGGGCATCCCAGAGCGCACCGCACAGCGACGTTTCGCGAAGGTACTCCAGCGCCTTCAACGAACCTGGGAGGCCTCGCGTCGGTAGCGGGTCCAGCCCTTCGTATTTCCAGCACGCGCCTGCCTAGAAGAGCATTGACGGAAACTGAAAATTGGTTCAGTGTTTTTGCATGAAAGATATCCCTTCCATCGAAATCGCGGAAAGCCTATCCGCTGCGCTGCGGCCGCTTGACCCGTTTCGTGGGCTCGATTTTGCGGGCGCTTTGAAGGGCGCTTTGGCCCCTCCGGTCAGCGTCGGATCCTTCTTTGCCGATGTCCGCGGATGTATGCCGCGCCCGTCGCTGGTATCCGCTCTTGCTGGCGTCGATGGGCTCTTCCGCGTCCGCGACTTTCAGGCGGATTTCTTGAACCCAAGTCTGAGTCACTCTGAACGATCCAGGAGTCTCGACGACGCTCTTGACGCCCTGGAGGAGCTGGCTAAGGAGGCCTGCAAAGAGCCTCAAATCGAATCCGATCCGCCACGTTTGATATTGCCGATCGGGGTTTCTCGGGATGCTAAGCCCTCCAACGATCGAGCACCCCAGGCAAACAATCGGGGGATAGCCATCGAGCCCATCAAGCTCTTCCTCGGCTACTCGCAAGTTGATCGGAAGCATCGCGATGCGTTCCTCAAAGCCATCTGCATGCTGGAGAAACATCGGAATCTCGACATTTGGCATGACGACAAGCTGGGAGCTAGTGAGCTCTCATCGGGGGTAGAAGCTAGGCAGTTCAGCCTGGCCCATATTATTGTCCTTCTGATTTCAGCCGATTTTGTGGACGCCTGGTTGCGTAACCACATGTGGGACAACGTGGAAGCGCGCAGCGCGACGGTGGTGCCCATCCTGGTGAGGTCGCATTTTGCCGCAGGCGACGCGCTCTTAGGCAGCTCCTCCGTTCTACCATCCAACGGAATACCTATCGCGAGCTCTCCCGATCCGGATGCGGCTTGGGCAGATGTCATGCGCGGGCTGGATGCTTGGATCAAGAGGTTTCGGCGTGACGCAATGGCATGCTTCCAAAAACAGCTGTGAAACATCGCGCGCAAAAGCAAGTCGTTATCGGTCTGGGACTCATTGATCTAGCCCCGCAGCACGGCGACAACGAGCACCCCAACAGCCATGCCAAGAACGGCAATCAAAACGAGAGCAGCTCGCCTGCGGCGCCACCGTGGCCAGGCTGTCACCCTTGTGGGGTAGCCCGTTCCACCGACGCCCTCCCCAACACCAGCCGCCGGTCTACCCTCCCGCTTGCGCGCACCGTCTGCAAGCGGCGGCCGCTCTGACTGCATCGTATCTGGGTAGAGGGTGGTAGGACAACCAGGCAGCCCTAGCAACGCGCGGCCCATGGCATGGGCGCCAGGAAACCTGTCCCCCGGGCGTTTTTCCAGGGCCTTCATGATAACCTCACTCAACCCATCAGGGAGCCTCTGCCGAGCCACCACCGAGGGTGGAATCGGGGGCTCCTCGCGGTGCGCACGGAGCAGGTCGCGCCTCAAACGATGATGATCGAACGGGCCCCGACCTACTACCAGGGTGTAGAGCATCAAGCCCACCGCGTAGATGTCCGTGGCCGGACCTACCCTCGACGGATCCAACTGTTCCGGCGCCAAGACCCGGGGAGTCCCAAGCAACATACCCTCCGCCGTGGCGTGCTGGCGCTGGAGACGTGCTCCGGCTCCCCGGTCCGCGAGAACTTTGACAATGCCAAAGTCCAGCAGCTTAACCTTCGGCTCGCCCAAGAGCCCCGAGCGACAGACAAACACGTTGTCGAGCTTCACGTCGCGATGAACGAACCCCTGCTGATGGGCCGCGGCGAGGGCAGCAAGAACCTGCCGCACAATCAGAACCGCCTCGTGCGCGGGCAGATAGCCACGCTGATAGAGCTCGTCCCGCAACGTTGTCCCGCGCAGGGGTTCCAGCACGAGAAAGGGCACCCCGCGGGCCGTCTGGCCGATGTCGCGTATGCCCACCACGTGAGGGTGCTCGTCCAACGCAGCCAGCACCTTACCTTCCAGGGCCAAGCGCTCGATGACGCTTGCATCTCCCAGGTGCTCCTCTCGAAGTAGCTTCACGACCACACGCACGCCGAGCCGAAGATGGCGGGCCTCGACCACATCGCCCATCCCCCCGCTGGCGATCCGCGCGGTGGCGACGTAGGCAGTACCTTCCAACAGATCGGGTGGCTGGGGCTTGGGGAGCGCGGGCATGGCTTCGTGGGCTATTCGAGCGCCACGGCCCGACCTCGCCAAGAAAGAGCTACCCCCTTTCCGATGGCCGAGCGGCACCTCGCGCTTTCGCGAGGTCCGCCGTACGGATCCCGACAAAGCGACCGCCTGCGTACCCTATTGGCCATTCATCGTGACCCCCACCACGGTCGAAGACGGCGTGCCCCACGCGGCTATCGGCTATCAATTCACTCTCGACCCGTCAGAGACGCCTAAACTTCGTGGTCTTCGATAAAGTTATCGCTGACCCTTGACGAAGAAAAAGATATCGGTCAGCCGAAGGTCGCTCATGCTAGACTTTGAGTGGCAACTCGACATGGATGCCGAGAACCTCGACCAAGAGTACCGCATAGGCCCAAGCCCCTACCAACCGAAGGTGCGCCTTGTACCCGGCCCCTATGGAGGACGAAACGTTGCCGCGCGGCTCGCCAGCGCTGGTTGGGTCTGCGC
>CAYLJT010000590.1:0-5770 GCA_964383995.1 uncultured Polyangiaceae bacterium | reverse complement strand
GCCGAGGTGCAGGTTCGAGAGCTTCCCCGTGCGCAGACCGTGCCCCCACTCGGCGGCGAGAACCACCAGATCGAGGCTGTGCGTGCGCTTGATCTTGAGCCAGCCGGCGCCGCGGCTGCCGGCCTCGTAGGGCGCGCCGAGGGCCTTGGCCATCACGCCCTCGTGACCGCGCGCGAGGGCGTCGTCGTAGAAGGCCTGGGCCTGCGGTTCGCTATCGGTCACCAAACGGGGTGTCATGAAGGCCTGGGCGACCGCCCGCGTGAGCGCCTCGTGACGCTCGCTGCCCGGGCGGTCGGCGAGGCTCTGACCATTGAGCTTCAAGCAGTCGAAGAAATAGGTATGGAGAGGTAGCTCGGCGCGCAGCGCCTCCACATCGAGCTTGCGCCCGAAGCGTCGCATGGTGACCTGGAAAGGTTGGGGTCTTCCCTCTTTGTCGAGCACGATGGTTTCCCCATCGAGCACGAGGTCGTCGGCCTGCAGGCTTCGCAAAAGCTCGACGATCTCGGGCACCGCCCGCGTCACGTCGTTCAGGTTGCGCGTGTAGACACGGATGTCTTCGCCGCGCTTGTGCACCTGGACTCGCGCGCCGTCCACCTTCCATTCGAATGCCGCCGTGCCGCCGAGCTGGGTCAACGCGTCCGAGACATCGGAGGCCGTTTGGGCGAGCATCGGAGCGATTGCTGACAGCGTCGCGAGCTGAAAGGCCGCGAGCCCCGGGGCCCCCTCTTGCAGCGCCGCACGCGCCACTTCGCCGAGCTGCTTGGCGTACATGGACGCGCGGCGCACGTCTTGGAGGGGTAAGTCGGCGGCTGCGGCGATCGCCTCCACCATGACACCGCCGAGCGCGCCTTGACGCAGCTCGCCCACCAGCAGCCGCAGCAAGACTTCGCGCTCGTCGCTCGTCGTCCGCGCAAATAGCTCGGCGAGCGCCTGCGCCCGTCGCGTGGTCGAGCCGGCGCCGTGTATGGCTGCGATCTCGGTCAAGCACGCGTCGAGCTCTGCCAAGGTCAGGCTCGGCGCCGTGGCCACGCTGCCCTTGCTCGCGCCGTGCAGCACGCTGTACCCTACGCCGATCTTACCCTGCGGAACTTCGCCGGCAAGATACAGCGTGCCAATCTCCACTTCCTCCGGGGCGAGCCGCCGCAGGCAGCTTGCCAGCTCGGCAACCTTCGCGCTGCGCCGGCTCGTCTCCCCTACGCGCCTCGATGTCGCGACGATTTCGGCGAACAGGGTCATATCGCTTGTGAAGCGTTCGCCGCCGCCGGAGCCGGTCAAGGGAGCAGAGGAAAGGCCCGCAGGACGTAGGAAGAGGTCACGCTCTTTTTGTCGCCCGTGGCCGAAAAGAACACCTGCGAGGGTGCGCTCAAGGTGACGAAGCAGCGCTCGTTGGAGTTGTACTTGTACGACGGGCACTTGTAGGTGCTGGTCTGGCTGGGGGCCGAGCCTACCTTCAGGTGCAGATCGGCGTCGCCGCCGGGGAGCGAGAGCTCGGGGGTCATCTCGAAGACGTAGCTGCCCGCCGGCAACACGTCGGTGGAGTAGCTCTTGGTCTCCTTGTAGCCGACCGAGCCCGAGAGCTCGAGGCCTTCCCACCCGGTTTCTGCCACGTAGGACGCCGAATAGACGTTGTCGGTCTCGCCCGTCACCACCACCACCTGGGCCTCGTCGATACCCTTGAAAATCGCTTCGTAGGTCTTGGGCTTGTTGGTGTCGACCAGGGCGCGGACCACCGCCAAGGACGCGTCCGGCATCGAGCTGAAATAGGCCGGCATCGCGTTCATCATCACGTCGAGGTACTTCGAGCCGGTGGGATCTTCCGGGTTCAACAGCGCGCGCGCCTTGACCATGGAGTCGTCCTCGTAGGCGAACGTGTCGCAGCCATTCATGAAGAAGAGCTGGTATTTCTTGGGGAAGAATTTGGCCTTGGCGCTGAGCGACCGCACGTTGGCGCCGAGCCCCGCGTGCCCGTCGTAAATCACGAGGTCCGCGCCCGGGGTCAGCTCGGAGAAACGCGCCTCGAACGAGGCCGGAGCGGTCGCCACTTTGTCCACCAAAAGCGCCGTCACTCGCACCTGCCGACCATCCTCCAACACCGACTCGTAGGTCACGTCGGGGAAAGCCGCACCGGGACGTTCGGGGGCGTTGGAGGGCGAGACCGCGACGTTCGGGAGCGTCACGCGCAGCTCTTCCATGAACGCGTCCCAAGCCGCGATGCCCGCGTCGTCGTCGCTGGTTGCCCCCTCCTCGTACTTGCCGAAAACGGCCACCACGTCCAGCGTACCGTCCTCCCAAATGCGGTGATACTCTGGGAATTTCGCCACGGAGTTCTCCGGGCTCACCTTGACGGAAGCGGTCGACTTGGACACGTCGGCGGCGGCCAGGCTGCAGCCCGAGGCCTTGGGTCGGTAGTGGTACCAGAGGTTTGCCAGCGAGACCTCATGTCCGCCACCTTCCACGCACTTCGATCCGTACTTGGCGAAGAACTCGTTCTGTCCTGCCTCATCGACCCGTTTGGGGAGGGTAAGCTTGTAGGTCTTGGGGATCTTCTTGGCCTTGTTCCAGGCGACCGGCAGCTTGGCGTGGTAGCGCAGCTCGTACAGTCCGCCGCCGAGGGACGAGGTGGTCACCGAGGAGAGCACCACCTTGCCAAGCCGCGCGACGCCGTTCTCGGCGTTGAAAAGGCCCACCGTATAGAGGAGCTGGGCCCGGATCTGACCGGTCGGGTTCTGGTCGGTGCCCGCCACCACCACCCCGTCCAGGTCCATGTCGACCAGGGTCGAGGTGGCGCTCGTAAAGTCGTCTTCGTTCGAGCCCACGTCGCTCTCGCCCACACAACCGGTGCCGACGAGGGTGAGACCAAAGCCGAGGGCGAGGGACCGAAACAACGACATGGGAGCTCCTTGCGAAGTCAACGAGGGCAAGCGCGCCGCGTGTAGGCACAGGTCGTACCATGAACCCAACTGTTATTTTACGGCATTTGTGCAATCATCCCCGGGCCGGTCCATGGATGAAAGCGGATCCAGGTGGATCGCAGATGAGCTGCCCGCACCTCCTCGATTGGGTGGGAGCGTTCTGTGTGCGGGCTAGCCATCAAGGCTCGGGGCCACGCGGCCTTCGCGCCGAGCTCGGGCGCGGGGTCGCTGTCTATTCCGTGAAGTAGAAGAGCCCGAGACACATCTCGTCGCTGGTCTTGTCTCCCCAATTCACCTCCGTGTCCCGCGGGTTGTCCCACTGGCATTCCAGGTAGAGCTGGTCGCCGGGAACGACATGCTTGGGAGTCGCGAAGGTGTAGTTCCCTTGCCAATGGAAGTCCCAGCGGGGCACGTCGAGCAGGCACTCGCTGCTGCCGTCGGCATGATCGAGGCGCGTCATGGCGCGATCGCCGAGGGTGTGCAGGTGCAGACCTGTGCTGTAGAGCGTGAGGGGCTTACCTCCGGGCAGCGCGTTGCCCGTGGCGAGGGAGACGAACTCGGTAGGGTCGATGGTCGCCGAGTGCACGACGTCGGTCGCATGGGCAGGGATGTTCATGGTGCCCTCCGTAATCCACTTGATGTCGGAAAATGGCATGATCGCGGCCTTCTTCTCGACGCTCGCGTCGGTGCGCAGCAAGATGCTGGTCTGGTCCAGCGCGGGCGACTCGCTATCCAGGTTGTAGTGGATTTGCGCGATGATCTTGGCTCCTGCGGGGATCTCGATGCCTGTGCCGTCGGGTAGATCTTCCCCTGACAAACCAGGGACCCAGGCTCCAAGCCAGGCTGCGTTGCCCGGACCCATGCCGCCAGGCCCGCCGAAGCAGGTCCAACCTTCCCCCGGATCGGCGTCGTCGAGGGCCTGGAAGATATCGATTTTCTCCGGGGGAACCACGTAACTTATCACGTGGTGCACGATGGACTCGTTGCCCGGCGCGACGCCGAAGCCGGTGGCGTAGGCCGTCTCCGTTCCAGGCCAGTCGAGGAAGAAGCAGCGGTAGTCATCCGGGAAGATCTGCGGCGTGTAGGGCACGGGCGGTTTCAGCTCGGCGTCGACGCGGGAGAGCGGCCGACGCGTGTCTTCCACCGCGTTGGGCGTGTCGCCAGCGTCTCCCGCTGGTGTGCCAGCGTCGATCCAGCTCACGAAGGTGTCGATTTGTGCATCCGTGAGGGCCCGGCTGCCGCTGTACTCGGCGCAACCCTCGGCCGCCAACCAGGGCGGCATGATGCGGGCGGAGACCGCGTAGCGCACGGCGTCCTTCATGGCGGTCACTTGCTCGTAGGTCGTGAGCGGGAACGGGGCGATGCCACCCTCCGCGTGGCATCCGGAGCACTTGGTAGCGACGAGCGGTTGGATGTCTCGGACATAGCTGGGCGTATCCTCGCTCGCGGTGGACTCGCTGCCCCCGCACCCGCACAGCGCGCCCAGCGACAGGACCAACCCCAATCTGGCATCGAGCACGAATCTCCTCACGACGACCTCCTTTAGCGCCAAGGCGCCACGACGGGGGGAGACTAGATGCGCTTCGCGCGGCTGCCGTTGGCCGTACGCGCCAGAATGTCCGCATCGCCTCCGGCTCGTGGGGCTGGATCTCGCAGAAACAGGGCTGGGCGCCATTTCGGCCAGGCGCAGGCCCCGCTACACGGCCCGCTCGGGCCCCCGCCACCGCCGCCGGATTCTGGTAGGCTGTGCGCCGCCGACGACGCCATGAACGACCTCGCCACGACCGACAAGTTTTACACCGGCGAAATTCCAACCGACGGCACGATCGCGGCCGCCATCACGGCTCGCCTGATCCAACACGCCGCGACCCGAGGAATCCCGCTGGCAGACCTGTTGGAGCCCGTGGGCTGGGACTCCGCGGAGGCCCCCGACCCCGATGCGCGCGTGCCTTTCCAAATGCACTGGGCGGTGTGGCGGCGGATTCATGAGCGGCATGCGCCGGCAGATTTTGGACTTTCGTTTGGCGACAGCTTCACGCTCGATCACCTCGGCGTGCTCGGCATGCTGATGACCCACGCGGCCACCCTGGAAGAGGCGCTGGGGCAGCGAGCCCGCTTTCAACGGCTGCTGCTCGATATGCCCTTCAAGGTCACCCGGCTCGAGCCGCGGACGCTCGTGATCGAGCACCCTCCCCTGCCCATCGCGCTGGCGCTCCCCCACATGATCGTGGCCGGCCTTGGCTTCTGGATGAGCCTCTTGCGTGCCCTGCTGCAGGCCCCCGTGAAGGCGCTGCTCGTCGAGCTACCCCACGAGCCTTTTGCCAGCCCCGAGCGCTACCAGGCCACCTTCGGCACCATCCCACGTTTCAATGCCCAGCGCATCGCGCTCGAGATCGACCGAACCTGGTGGACCGCGCCGGTACGCGCGCCTCGCTCGGGCCTGGAAGCCTGGTTGCGGTCACGCGCGATCTCCCTTTTGCGAAGTCTACCCTCGCGTGGGGAGCGCCTCGACGTCGTCCGCGAGTACATCGCCGACGAGCTGCGCCATGGGCGCCTGCCGAGCCTGTCCGGCGCCGCGCGCAGCCTGGGCACCAGCACGCGCACGCTGCAGCGGGCGCTGCAGGCCGCCGATTTGAGCTACGATGCGCTGCTCGACGAGACCAGGCAGCAGCTCTCGATCGAGTACCTGGGTGACGCTCGTCTGACCATTGGGGAGGTCGCCGTGGTGCTCGGTTACTCCGAGCCTGCGACATTTTACCGCGCCTTCAAGCGCTGGACCGGCGCAACGCCAGGCGCCTACCGCGCGCGCCTCACGGACAAGACCACGGCCGCAGATCCATGGTAATAGGCGCCATGGA
>CAYLJT010000589.1:0-5777 GCA_964383995.1 uncultured Polyangiaceae bacterium | reverse complement strand
CTCATCACCGGCGAAAGCGGCACCGGCAAGGAGCTCGTGAGCCGCGCGATCCACAGGCTTTCCCCGCGCACCAAGGGTCCCTTCATCAAGGTCAACTGCGCCGCCATCCCTCGCGAGCTGATCGAGAGCGAGCTCTTCGGTCACGAACGGGGCGCCTTCACAGGGGCCCAAACCAAGAAGCGCGGCTTCTTCGAGCAAGCCCACGGCGGCACGCTTTTTCTCGATGAAATCGGCGATATGGA
Organism: uncultured Polyangiaceae bacterium; assembly: GCA_964383995.1. Taxonomy (GTDB): domain Bacteria; phylum Myxococcota_A; class Polyangia; order Polyangiales; family Polyangiaceae; genus CAYLJT01. The sequence goes on along the minus strand of CAYLJT010000589.1, from coordinate 5,535 downwards.
CGGGGCCGCGCAGGCCAAGGTGCTGCGGGCCTTGCAGTCAGGCGAGATCACGCGCGTGGGCAGCGAGCGCAGCATGATGGTCGACGTGCGCGTGCTCGCCGCCACCAACAAAGACCTCGGTCGCGAGGTCTCTGCCGGGCGTTTCCGCGAGGATCTCTATTTTCGCTTGGCTGTGTTTCCTCTGCGCACCCCCGCGTTGCGCGAAAGGATGGAGGACATACGGTCTTTGTCGGACGCGTTCTTGCTGGCATTTACCCGCGAAAACGGCCTGAAACCGCGGCGCATCGACGGCACCGTCTACGACGTCCTCGAACGTCGGAGCTGGCCCGGCAACGTGCGCGAGCTCAAGAACGTCATCGAGCGCGCGGCGATCTTGGCGGGCGACGACATCACGGTCGCGGACCTGCCCGAGGATCCTCACGCCAGCCCCTTCGACGACGACGGGCCCGAAGGCAGCGACGATCAGGACGCGGCGAAGCCCGGCGGCGGCCACCTCACGCCCGGCGCCGATGGACGCCGTCTCACCCTGCGCGAGCACCGCGACCGCGCCGAACGCGACTACATCGTCGAGACCTTGGCGAGCCTCGAATGGAACATCTCGCGGGCCGCCATCACGCTCGGCGTCGAGCGCACGAACTTGCACAAAAAGATCCGCATGTACGGCATCAAGCGCGGCGAGGCCTGAGCGCCCGTGGTCAGGGCGTGAGCGACGCCGCGAGCGACGCCACGCGCTTGATCGTCGCGTCTCCGTGATTGCCGAGCCCGCGCAGGGCCGTCTCGGCCACGAACAGCGCGAAGGCGACGTAGTCGTGCAACCACTGCTTCAACATGGCCTCGGCCTGATCGTCACCGACGAGCCGCCGCGCGTTCGCCTCCAGCCGCTCGGCGTCCAACGTTCCGTCCTCGGCGGGCCCGGCGCCCTGGAACAGCGCGTCGTAGATGCCCCCGCTCGACGCGAACCCCGCGAGCTGCGCGCGCTCTTCGCCGCCTCGCCCGAACGAATCGAGCTCGGTCAACAGCGCGCGCATGGCCTCGTTGAAGAGCACGACGATGGCCTCCATGCCCTTCGCGCGCGGTGGACGAATCAAAACGCGCCCGCTCTGCACCATCTGAAACACGGCCCGCGTGACGTCGAACTCGCCGCGCCCCACGGCGCGACAGAGATCTTGAATCGGGCGCTGCCCGTCGATGGCGTCCCAGACATCGCCGTCCTCCGTGGGCGCGGCGCGCCCCGGAACGCGCTCCGGCACGTGCTGATCCGAAGGCACTTTGTCGCGGAAGTAGCGCATCTCGTCCATGCGCCGCACGCCCTCCATCAACAGCCCTCCAACCGACATGCAGTGGTGCGACGGCACCTTGGCGTCGTCGATGCCGTCGAGGAAGTAGTACATGCCGTCGGACTCGAGCAGCACCGCGTAGGTGATTTCTTCGACCTGTTTCGCGACCAGCGAAAACAGTTTGTCTTGCGTAATAAATCCCAAAAAAACGGCTGTTTCGCCGAAGCGCCGCTCGGGCGTAGTGGCCTTCAGCACGGCCTCGACCTGGCCCTCGTCGAGGGCGCCGTAGCGGTAGAGCACTTGGCCAATCCGCTCGTCGGGGACGGTGGAGATGGCCGCGATGACGTGGCCGTGCTCCATGAAAATGGTCCGCGTGTGCTCGCCCGATTGCACGGTCAGCTCGCCGGTCCAGCTCGCCTGCCCCACCAGCGCGACGATGTCGCACAGCGCTCCCGGAGCCGTGATTTCCCCTGCCAAACGCAAGATCGCGCCGTCCTCTGGATCGCGCCTACCGTCCTCGCCCACGTAGCGCATCACGACGACGTGGTTGGGCGCGGGCATCAAACGAAAGGCGCCGAGGCGCGTGCGAAGGCGTTGGCTTGCAATGCGTCCTACCGGGTGGATGGTGCCCGTAGGGTCGATACGCACGAGGTCTTCGCGGGGGTCGTCCATGCCCCATCTATAGCGAAAATCCCGATGATTCGCGCAATTTGCGGGCCTATTCGCGAGCTAGAGGCCGTCGAACAGCCGCGCAAGCACGCGCGATGTGTTTCGTGACGCGAAGCGCGCCACCTCGTCGTCGTTCGGCGTGACGAGCGCCGCACCGCTGCGACGCGCGTCCACGGCCGCCGCGATGCGCGCCGCGATGCCCCGAACATCGACGGCCTCGTGGGCAAAACCAAGCTGGGTGTCGGCGATGATGCGCGCCGCCTCGGGGCTCGTACCGATGGCCAGTGTCGGCACCTTCACGCGCAGATAGTCGAAGAGCTTGGCGGGCAAAAACCACGGGTCTTCGCCGAAGCCGAAGAGCACCGCGAGGTCGGCCCCCGCAACCAGGCCGAGCCCCTCGGCATAGGGCACCACCGCGCGGTATTGAAAATGCGCCGAGACAGCGAGCTGCTTCGCGAGCGCCAAATCGGGCTCGGACACGCGACCCAGGTTGAGCACACGCAAGGCATCGGGTCCGAGACCACGGTCCTTCACCACCACAGCCAGGGCGCGCAGCAAGGGCGCCAGGCTGCGCGTGCCGTACACATTGCCGAAGTGGATCAACGTCACCGCGTCGTGCCGCGCCGCCACGTACGGCACATCTTCGTCGAAGCCCGTGGGGATCGCCTCGATGTGCGCGGCGGGGGCGATGCGCGCGTAGCCGTCCAGGGTCGACGAGCTGGTGACGGTGAGCGCGTCCGCGGCCGAAATCACGGTCTTTTCGATCAGGGCCTCGGCCGCGCGCGCCCACGCGGGCCGCGTCGCTATCACCGGTCCGAAGGACCACGGATCGCGGAAGTCCACGACCACCGGTAACCCCGCGAGGCGCGCGCCCGCGATACCTGCGATGGGCGCCTCCCACGGCGCGCCGGTCGCGAACACCAGCTCGGCGCGCACCTCCTTCGCGAGCCGCGCGATGCGCCGCGCGAGCGAAGGGATGCCGCCCTTGTCCGGCCCGACCAGGGTTGGCACGCGTAGCTCCGCGCGCAAACGCGCGAAGCCCTTGCGATCGCGCATGGCCGTCCAGGGCGTGGTGGGCGCCTCGATCGTGCCGTCCGAGCCGTACGCGCGTTGGGTCAGCTTCGCGTGCTCGGCGTCGGTCAAATAGTCGGATCGCACATCGAGAGCCGCGAGCGAGTCCGGGCCAAACGTCGGATCCAGGCGCTCCGTCGCGGGGGGCTTGGCGGTGAGCACCGTCGCCTCCCAACCGTGCTCGCGGAGCCCCTTGGCGAAGCGAAACGCGCGCTTGCCGCCAACGCTGAAGCGAGGCGGAAAATAATAAGAAACCAGCAGAAAGCGGCGCAACCTCAGACCCTCGAAGAGCGCTTCTCGAACAGGGCGACGAGCCAATAGGGACTGCCGAGCTCGCCGCGCAGCCGCCCCGCCAAACGCGTCACATCGTCGAGCCGTCGATCCACGAAGCGGAGCACGGCGCTGCGCTCGGGCCTCGAAAATTCGTCGAACGAGCAGCGAGGACAGGACAGCTTCTGGGGGTTCCAAAGCCACCAGCGGCCCATCACGCGCTGGCGAAAGCGCTCCACCGAGGCGAGCGCGAAGGGCTCGTCGGGCCCGATGGTCGTGGCCACGAGCAGTTCGTGCTCCGGGAACAGCCTGGCAAGCGAGTCGCTCTTGAACGAGTGCAAATGGCCATCGACGTGAAACTCCAACGCGCACTTCGGGCAACGCACGAAGCGCTTGCGCAGGTTCTCGTCGTGGGGCACCGAAATGAGCACATAACGCTTCGAAACGCGGGTCATTTCGCGCACCGCGCGCCTCAGCACCTCGTCCGGCAGGTGCTCCAACACCTCGCTCGAAAACACGAGGTCCATCGACGCGTCTTCGAAGGGCAGAGCGTCTGCGCTCGCCTCCACCGCGGGCACACGCACGCGCGATAGCGCCACGGGGCTGCGATCCACGGCGGTGACGTCCCACAGCTCCGCGAGGCGATGCGTGATCGTCCCGTCTCCGCAACCCACATCGAGGATCGTGCGCACACCCTCGGGCACCATCGTCACGATGCGCTCGGCCTTGGCGGCCACGTGCGGATCCACGGTGGTGTCGGTGGCAACCCAGTGCCGGTCGTAAAACGCCGGGTTATCGAGCCTATCGTTTGCTTCCGAAGCCGAGGCCTTCATCCGAGGTGCGCGACCTTCTCTCCAAAGAGCTTTTCGAGCCCCGCCAACATCGCATCGTTGGGCTCCACGCGGAGATCTCGTCCGAGCGACATGATCGCTTCGGCTCCATCGTCGAGCTCGATCACGAGCTGAACCGGGCAACCCGCGCCCTCCTGCGGAGGGCTGCCGCGCAGGATGTCACGCAGCCTTTGGATGTGCTCGCGGCCCGTGCGCTTCGACGCGAGGCGAATCGTCACCGTGCGCGTCTCGCTGCGGATCGCGTCGGTCAAACGCACGGCCTCATCCAAGAGCAACGTCGGCTCCTTCGGCCCCGCGTCCTCGGAGTCGTCGTCGGACATCGGGAAGCTCACCTTCCCGCTCACCAGCACCGGCTCATCCGCGGTCAAAATCGGCCCGTACAGCTCGATTTGCGCCTGCCGCACCTTCACCTCGACGCGCCCCGCGGTGTCTTCGAGCGTGAAGAAAGCGGCCTTTCCACCGCCCCCTTTGAAGATGCGCTCGCGATAGCCCTCCACCATGCCGGCCACGCGCACCTTCGACCAGGGGTCCATCGTCATCAGCGCGCCCGTCGGCACCACGTCGAAGCGCCCGAGCTCCACGCCGTAGCGATCGAGCGGATGCCCCGACACATAAAAGCCGAGCGCTTGCTTCTCGCGCGCCAACGTCTCGCGCAAATCCCATGGCTCGCAGGTCGGGTAGTCGCCGAGCCGCTGGGCCGTCTCGGGCTGTGCCTTGTCGAACAAGCCAAACAGCGACGTCTGCCCACGTTCCCTATCTTTGCTAGCGCTGCGCGAGCGCTCCAAAGCCTGATCGATCGCGGCAAAGGCGCGCGCGCGACTGATGCCCTTGGGGCTCAGCGTGGCGTCGAACGCGCCGCACATCACGAGGGCTTCGAGCACGCCCTTGTTCACACGACGAGCGTCGACCCGCTGCGCGAAGTCGAACAGATCGTTGAAGGGCCCGTCCTCTTTGCGGACCTCGAACACGGCATCGAGGGCCGACTCGCCCACCCCGCGGATGGCCCCCAGCCCGAAGCGAATCTTTGGGCTCAAACTATCTTTGATGCGCATGGCGTTGCGCTTGAACGTCTTGGCCACGCCGTTCGGCGCGTAGACGACGGTGAAGTCGAGCAGCGACTCGTTGATCTCCGGTGGCAAGGTCTCGATGCCCCAGGCCCGCCCCTCGGCGATCACCCGTACCACCTTGTCGATCTTGTCTCGGTCAGCGGTCATCAACGCGCACAGAAACTCCACCGGAAAGTGCGTCTTCAGGTAGGCCGTTTGGTACGTAATCAGCGCGTACGCGGCGGAGTGGCTCTTGTTGAAGCCGTAGCCCGCGAAGTACTCGAGCAGGCCGAAGATGCGCTCGGCGTCCTCCTGCGCCACGCCGTTCGCCACCGAGCCATCGACGAACTT
>CAYLJT010000588.1:0-5793 GCA_964383995.1 uncultured Polyangiaceae bacterium | reverse complement strand
GAAGAAACCCAAGAATCACCGCTCGTTTGTGGGCCTTCGCCGACGGCCGAAGGAGCACCGTTCATCGATGTCACGGCCTCGCTTGGTATCGACGTCAGCCACCATTTCGCTTCGGATTTTTGCGAAATCACAGACTCGGTCGGCGGTCCGGGGGTGTGCCTCTTCGATTTCGACGGCGACGACGATCTCGACATTTTCACGGTGGATCGCGCGCCTTTCAGCAACCACTTGCTGCGCAACGACGGCGCCACCTTCAGCGAGGTGAGCGAGGCCTCGGGCATCACGGCGGGCTTCGACAGCATGGGCTGCTTGGCCTTCGACGCCGATGGCGACGGCGATTTGGACCTTTATTTGTCGAACAACGGCGACGATGCGCTGCTGCGAAACGACGGCGGCGTGTTCGTGGATGTGACCGCCGAAGCGGGCATCGTGGCGCCCAACATGAGCGCCTCGGCGACCGCCGGGGACATCGATGGCGACGGCGATCTCGACCTGTTCGTTACGCGCTTGGTGGAGCCCGGCTCGTGCCCGCCGCAGTGCCACTTGCTGCCCATCGCGTGCCCTGCGCAGCGCAATCTTTTGTTCGTGAACCAGGGCGACGGCACCTTCGTCGAGGACGGCGCGGCGCGCGGGCTGACCCATGAAGAACCTTCGCTAGCGACCGTGTTCTTCGACTTCGACGACGATCGCGATTTGGATCTCTACGTGGGCAACGACATGGGCGTCGTCTACCCCGATCGTTTGTACATCAACGATGGCCACGGCACCTTCGTGGACGAGGCACCACGCTGGGGCTTCGAGGCCTGGGGCACGGATACGATGGGCGTCGATGTCGGCGATTTCGACGACGATCCGCTGTTCGAGCTGGCGATGAGCGACTTCAAAGACAAGCCTCTTCGCATCCTCGACTGCTACGACCGGGACTACCCCTGCAGCTTCGAGGACCCCGGCGTAGACTCCGTGGAAGACGTGAAATGGGCGGTGTTTTTCGACGACTTCGACAACGACGCCGACGAGGATCTGTTCTGGACCGCGGGCGACGTCTACTACCGTGATGGCGAGCCGAGCCACCTCTATTGGAACGACGACGGCGTCTTCCACGCCTACGTCCCCACGGCCGAGGAGGCCCTCGCGAAGAGCAGCATCGGCCGCGGCGCGGCGGTCGGCGACTTGGATGGTGATGGCGCGCGCGACGTGGTGATCGCCAGCGCGGGCGGAAGCCTGCGGGTTTTCCACAACCAGGCTGCCAAGGGACACGGGCTCACGGTGGCGCTCGACTCCACGAGCGCGGGCGCTCTGGTGACGTTGACGACGGCGCGCGGCGTCCAGCGCGCGCAGGCGCTCGTCGGCGGCGGCTACCTGGGATCGAGCGATCCGCGCGTGTTTCTTGGCCTCGGCGATGCGTGCGGGGGCGACGTCAGCGTCACGTGGGTCGACGGTGCGACCGTGACGTTGCCCCGTGTGCTTGGTGATCAAGTGCTTTCGGTGAGCCATCCATGAGACGCGTTTGCTTTTTCTCGATGTGGGCCCTCTTGGCCGCGGGCTGCTCGGTCACCGATGCGGAGGTGGGCGCGCCGCCGAGGGTCTTGGATTTCGGGGGTGGCTATGTCGCGACGCTGTTTCACGACGGCTCGTTCACCGTCACGCGCGACGGCGAGCGCGTGCTCGCCACGGCCGAGGGCGTGCCGTTGTTCGGTGTTGTCCGAGACAACGAGCGCCCTGACGCGTGGCACGACCCGGCCGCCGAATGGAGCTACGAAGGCGCCGATGCCAGCCTCATTCGCATGGATAGCCCGCAGGCGGGGGAGCTCCACCTCGCGCTGTCCGGGGGCGACGCGACGACCGTCCTCGCGTCCCTAGCCCTCGCTATCGACGACGGCGCCTACGCGGGCCTCGGTGAGCGCTTCGATCACGTGGACCCGAGGGGCACCGTCGCGCCGCTCTACCTCGCGCTGACCACGGCCATCGACTCGGGCACCAACGAGGCCCACGTGCCCATCCCGTTCTTGGTCTCTTCGAAGGGCTACGGCGTGTTCGTCGCGACGCGCGAAGCGGGCGCGGCGAGCGTAGGAGGCACCGCGAGCGAGCCGGGCGTGGTGCGCCTCGGCTTCGAGGGAGGCGCCCTCGACGTAACGCTGTTCTTCGATCCCGATCCGATCGCGATCGTCGCGAAATACACACGAAAAACCGGCCTTCCCAAGGAGCCACCGCTGTGGGCGCTGGCGCCGATGCATTGGCGCAACGAGTGGCCGAGCGGCGAGGTCGCCCTCGAAGACGCGAAGACGTACCGCGACCTCGACATCCCCGCGAGCTGCCTGTGGATCGATAACCCGTGGCAGACCTCGTACAACACGTCGGTCATGGACCCCGCGCGCTTCGGCGACACCAAGGCGTTCATGAAGAGCATCGAAGACCTTGGATTTCGGCCCCTCGCGTGGAACACGCCCTACCTCGAACGCCCGAAGGACGAGCCCGAGAACGACGCGCAAGCGCTGTACGAGCAGGCCAAGGCCGAGGGGCTCCTTGTCCGAGACAAAGAGGGAGCCGTGTGGCCCGCGCCCGGCTGCTGCCACGAGGGCAACGGCATGCTCGACTTCACGAGCGCCACGGCGCGGGGCTATTGGCAGGCCCTCCTGGGCAACGCGACGGGCCTTGGTTTTGCGGGGTTCAAGCTCGACTACGGCGAGGACCTCGTGCCCCAGTTCTTGGGCGCGCGTCTCGGCGTGTTGCTCTCCGACGGGCAGACCGAGCGCACCGGTCGCGCCTATTCGGCCCTCTACCACCGCACCTACCGCGAGGCCCTCGCGGCCAAGCGCGACGACGGATTTTTGATCGGACGCGCGTCCACCTGGGGCGGCCAGACCGAAGTCGACGCGATTTGGCCGGGCGATCTCGACAACGGCTTTCAGCGGCGCGAGGGCAAAGACGTGGGCGGGCTGCCCGCTGCGGTGATCGGCGCGCAGTCGCTTTCGGTCAGCGGCTTCCCTTCGTTTGGCTCGGACACGGGCGGCTACCGCGGCGGCATGCCCACCCGCGAAGCGCTCCTGCGCTGGGCCGAGCACACGGCGTTTTCGGTGATCATGCAGCTTGGTGGCGGCGGCGATCACCACAACCCATGGCTCTACGACGCCGAAGCGGGCGCCATTTACAGGGATCTTGCGCGTGTTCACATGCGCCTCGTGCCCTACTTGTCGTGGCTCGTTCGCTCGGCGGCCACCGACGGCACGCCCTCGATCGTGCCCATCACCTTGATGTTCCCCGACGACGCGCGGGCCCGCGATTTCGCGAACGACGAGTATTTTCTCGGACCCGACTTGCTCGTCGCGCCCGTGGTCGAAGAGGGCGCGACGTCGCGCAAGGTGTACCTGCCCGCGGGCACCTTCACGCATTTCTTCAGCGACGCGATCTACCAAGGGCCGGCCGAGATCGAGATCGACGCGCCCCTCGGACGGCCCCCCGTGTTCGTGCGCGCGGGCTCGGTGATCCCGCTCTATCCGAACGACCTCGACACGCTCGTCGAGGCCAGCGATCCGTCCATCGTGACGCTTGCCGATCGCGCCACGGATCTCGAAGGGCGCGTGTTCGTCGCGGGCGCTCGGCGCGGTATCTTCCCGAACGGCTCGGTGATCGACGTGAGCGAGGACGAGGCCGCGGTGCACATCGCGACGGTGCCCAACGTGCCCGCGAACAACATGGTTTTGCGCGTCGATTTGCGAGAAAGCGTGCTTCACGGAGGAGAGGGCGTGACGGTGTCGCAGGCGGACGGGGCCCTGCCGAACCTTGCATCGGTCGCGCTCGTGCGCGCCTCCTCCGCGAGCGCGTACACCGTCGATGAGCACGGCACCTTGTGGCTCAAGGTGGTGGGCGCCGCGGAGCTGACCGTCGCGCGCTGAGCGTCACTCGTACGAATCGACGCCTTTTCGCCGCACTTTTCGGGCCTTTTCGCCGATCGTGATGCGCCCCCAATCGTAACTTACGCGCTTTCGAAACGCGCCGATGTCGTCGCCGCCGTAGACGAAGAGCTCGCGCGCTGTCTCGGTCTTTCCGATCATCGGAGGCCATTTGTCGGTGGGCACGAACGCGAGGGCCGAGGCGCCGTCGCTCTTGGGACGCCCCACCAGAACGCCGCAGCGCTTGTCGGGGCCCTTCGCGCAGCCTGCGCCGATCACCAGCGATTCGTTGCCGGTCGGTCGCCACGACCACAGGTGCTCCACGCGAAAAGGCTGCCGCCCTGGCCCCTTCGTGCCTGCGGAGACGGCCTCCGGCACGAGCGCGGCAAGGGCCTGTGCGAGCTTCGGATCGAGGCTCAAATGCACGAAGGGCTCGCCTCGCTCCACGTCGATCACGACCTCGAAGGTGTTCACCTCGCCGGCGCAGCAGCGAAAGCCGATGTCTTCGCGACGAGCGTCGGGTCGCGCGGCGCGCGCGTTGGCGCAGCGCCCGACGAGCTCGCCCTGCACGCCGTTTCCCCCGCGGATCACGGCCATTCCGGGCTTCTTGCCGTCGCGCCCCCAGTCGCTCGCCGTCCATTCGGCGGGACCGCCGTGCAGGTCGGCCACGCCGAACGCACTGCGGCAGCCGGCGTTCAAACCGCTCGGAACCAGCGTGCGCGTCGTGCCCGTGGCGCAGACGCTGGCTTTGTAGACGTCGCCGTACTCGTACGTGGTGTTCTCGGGGCCCTTGCAGGCGCGCTCGTGCTCGAGCTCGGTGCACAGGCGCTTATTCTGCTTTTCGCACAGCTCTTCGGCTTCCTTGCGCGACAAGCTGGTGGTGGAGATGGCGCCGACCTCGTTGGGGTAGGGGTACTCGTCGATGTAGTAGCCGCGCATCACGACCTGCTCGCCGGCCATTTCTTCGTCGGGGACGCGGGGAATTCGGCCGAGCGGCGTGCCAGCGATCAAGACGCCCGGCTCGATCCAGAGCATGCCGGGCCGCGGAACCGGTGGCGCGGCGACGTCCCAGGGAGGCGAGGCGTCGAGGTCAGCGTCGGATTTGGGAGCGGCGTCGTCGCGCTCGCAGCCCGCGAAAAATGTCGCGAAAAGAGCGAGGAAAAGCGCTCCTTTGGCGTTCACGGCAGGTCGGTGTCGCGCTCCCGAAGGCCGAGCTCTTTCATTTTGAGCTGCAACCCTTTGCGGGAAATCTTGAGCAGGCGCGCCGCGTGGGTGACGTTGCTCTGGGTCTGCTTCAGGGCCTGCACGATGAGCTCCCTTTCGAGCTGGCTCATGGCTGCTTTCACCTGCTCTTTGAGGCCATCGATGCTGGGCGAGCGATCTTCGTGGAGGGCCGCGCTGTGGCTGTCGGCGGCCTGCGAGGGGCTCGTGCCGCGCACCTCCGCTGCCAGGTCGTCTTTGCGAACGCGCGTGCCGTCGGCGAACAAAACGGCGCGCTCGATCACATTTTCGAGCTCGCGGATGTTGCCCGGCCAGCCGTAGCTCATCAGTTTTTCGGTCGCGTCGGGGTCGAGCCCTTCCACGTTCTTCTTCAGCCGCGCGTTGAATTTTTGCAGGAAAAACCGCACCAAAAGCGGGATATCGCTGCGCCGCTCGCGCAGCGCCGGCAGCGCGATGGGCACCACGTTGAGCCGGTAATAGAGGTCCTCGCGGAAGCCGCCGTTCTGGATCTCCTTGCGCAGATCGCGGTTGGTCGCAGCCACGAGGCGCACGTCGACGCGGATCGTCTTGATGCCGCCCACGCGCTCGAACTCGTTCTCCTGCAAGACGCGCAAGAGCTTCACCTGCATTTTCTGGGGCATTTCGCCGATTTCGTCGAGGAACAAGGTGCCGCCGTGGGCCA
>CAYLJT010000587.1:0-5804 GCA_964383995.1 uncultured Polyangiaceae bacterium | reverse complement strand
CCAACCCTGAAGGTAGTTGTAGGCCATGACGGCGGGGATGGCGACGAGCAGGCCGACCGCCGTGGTGACGAGGGCCTCGGCGATACCGGCGGAGACCGTGCCGAGACCACCGGAGCCGCTGGCCGCCATGAGCTGGAACGCGTTGACGATGCCCATGACGGTGCCGAGCAGACCGACGAAGGGCGCGGTGGAAGCCACCGTGGCCACCACGTTCTGACCGCGCTTGAGGGTCTGGATCTCGCGTTGCGCCTGCCGCTCCATCGAGCGGGCCACGACGTCGAAAATCACGTCCCGGTCCCGGTACTCGGCGCTCACGAACGACGACAGACCGGCCCTGAGCACCCGCCCCAAGTAACCGATGTCCTTGGTCGCATCGCCCTTGCCCGCCGCGGCGATATCACCCTTTTCGAGGGCCGGGCCGACCTTGGAAGCGAAGGCCCGCGACTGATCCTTGGACTTTCGGAAAAACAAGATGCGCTCGCCGGTGATAAGCACCGATGACACCGACATCATCGCGAGGACGATCACGATGATTCGGGCGAAGAGGCCCATGTGGGCCCAGAGGTCGGTGAGTGTAAATTGCATGGCCTGTGGCGCTCGAGGGCGTGTGGTTGGGGTGGTCGCGGTAAAGTCAGGTGGTGTCTAGGTTGCGATTTGCTGCGATTAAGGTGGCAAAACAACGCGAATGCTGATCTGCACGCCGGACACGGTCGCGGGGACCCCGTCTTTCAGGAGGGGGCTGTAGCGCGCCGCTGCCAGGTATTGCTTCGTCCAACCCTCCATGTGCGGAAGGGGCTTGAGAATGCGGCAGCCGCTCAGCGAGCCGTCGGCCTGCAAGGTGCAAATCGCGATGATCAGGCCCTGGACGCGGGCTTCCGACGCCTCGCGCGGGAAGGGCGGATTGGGCTTCGACAGGGCCTTCGGCGTGCCCATGTCGGCGGAGTAGTTGTAGACGACGTTTTTCGGCGGTGGCGGGGGCACCGTGCCGGTTCCACCGAGCACGCCGCCCAGGACCCCACCAGGCACACCGCCGACGACGCCTCCCGGCACGCCGCCGGGCACCCCGCCAGGCACGCCTCCCGGCTCGCCGCCCTCCTCGCCCTCTTCTTCCTCGGCCTTTTCTTCGGCCTTAGGCTCGTCTTTCGGCTTCTTTTCCTCGGACTCGTAGATCGTGTCGGGCCGAGCTATCTTTTTTGGCTCCAGGACATCGACCTTGGGTGTCTTCGGCTTGCTTCCGCCGGGGGGAGGCGGCGGTGGAGGCGGCGGCGGCGGTGGAGGCGCCGGGGGCACGGCCACAAACGTGACGTCCACCTCTTCCTTGTCCGTTTGGTCGTTGCCGCTCGAAAGCCAGATGGCCACGGGCACAATGAGCACATGGACGCCAATAGAGATGATCGCACCGGACCCGAGGCGCCCCTTCGGGACGCCCTGTCGAGCGAGAACTGAGTCAAACATGCGGGACGAATGCCCTCGAAGAGGGCGGCCTTCCCCTTCTTACTTGATCGAACGGCGATTCGTCCACCCGCTGTCACCAATCCGACGCGAAATTGATTCGCGGACCCAAGTATCTTCTCGGATTGAATCGCGGGGAGTATATGGGGGGGCAAGCAGTCGGTCCACGGAACCCATCCTGGAGGGAGATCCTTGAGACGGAGAACGCACGGCGGCAGGGTCGCCGCATTTACGATCCACCTGGCCCGCGGGTTGGCTTTTGCCGCCCCGCTATCTCTCGTTACCTTCGCGGTTACACCGGCGGTCGCTCAAGTCGGCGTCGGCGTTATCACGGGCACCGTTATCGACGCACAGTCGAAACGCCCCGTGCCGAACGCCGTCGTCACAGCGTCCTCCCCCGCGATGCAAGGCGAGCAGATTGTTTTGACCGATGCGGCAGGCAACTACCGCATCCCCAACCTGCCTACAGGCGACTATTCGATCAATCTTCAAGGTGACGGCTTCAAGCCCTTCGGCCGCGGCGGCATTCGCATTCAGGGTGGCGCAACCATCCGCGTGAATGTGTCGCTCCTGCCGGAGAACGTGAAAGCGGAAGAGGTCGTCGTCGTGGCGAAAGCGCCCACGGTCGACGTCGGTTCTAGCTCCACCGGCACCACCCTCGACCGCGACTTTTTGACGCGCGTCCCCCTCTCACGTCCCACCGGTAAAGGCGGCGCTTCGCGCTCGTTCGAGTCGGTCGCGGACGTCGCTCCCGGTGCCCAAGGCGACACGTTCGGCGTATCCATCGCCGGCGCGACGTCCCCCGAGAACCGGTACATGATCGACGGCCTCGCCGTGAACGATCCGGCCTACGGCATCGTCGGCACGCCCCTCAGCGTGGAGTTCATGCAAGAGGTGCAAATCGTCGATGGTGGCTTCATGCCCGAGTACGGTCGCTCCACCGGCGGCGTGCTCGTGGGTCGCACCAAGCACGGTAGCAACGATTTCCACGGGTCCGTGTTCGGCAGCATCACGCCGGGCGCCCTCGAGGGGACCCGCGAGACCATCCTGAGCGCCACTTCCACTGTGCGCTCCGAGCAAGAGCTGCGCTCGATTCGAAGCCTAGGCTTCGACGTCGGCGGCCCGCTGATCAAAGACAAACTTTGGTTTTACGCGGGCTTCCAGATCGCGCTCTCGACCTACCGCATCGAGCGGTACATCAACCAACGCGTGCTGCAGAAAGACGCCAGCGGTCAGCTCGTCCTCGACGACGACGGCAATCCGTTGCCCGTGCTCGACGCCAACGAGTTCCCCGTCGTCGAGCGCATCCCCGGCTCGACGAAGTTCTACGACGCCGAGGAACGCGCTTACCAATACGTGGGCAAGTTGACGTGGGCGCCCAACGCTGACAACAGCTTCGAGCTCACGATCTCGGGCGCGCCGACGTTTTCGGGCGGCGACGGTCGCTTTTCGCTTGACCCGCAGCAAGGCGGCGTCGAGGCCGGCGCGCTGTCGACGGGCTCGTTCGAGGCCCTGGCGCACCGTCAGAACAGCAACGCCAACGACATCGTCCTTTCGTGGGCGCGTTCCTTCGACAAGAAGAACACGCTCCTCGACGTGACCCTCGGCTGGCACCACCAGTACTTCGGCCAACTCCTCCCGGTGGACGGCTCGGAGATCGGCGACGACAGCGGGCTCGCGAGCCTCTCGTCCGTCACCTATCGCCGCACCGACGCCCACCCGGTGACCGACTTTGAGAGCGTTCCCACTGGCTATTGCGACGCGCCGGGCACGAGGCCCGCATCGCTCTGCCCCGTGTCGACGTACTTTGCGGGCGGTCCCGACTTCATGAGCGAGTCGTCGCTCAATCGTTACCAGGCGCGCGCCTTGGTGACCAACCTCCGCCGCTGGAACGGCGCCCACGTCATCAAGGGCGGTTTCGACGGCGAAATCATGCACTACGGGCTGACCAAGGCCTATTCGGGCGGCCAACGCTTCCGTGAGAGCACGGGCGGCGGCAGCTTCTCCGAGAACCGCCAATACGGCTATCTCACCGCCCCCGATCAGGCCGTCGTGCAAGAGTTCGTCGAGACGAGCAGCAACTCGCTCATCATCGGCGGCTTCGCGCAGGACAGCTGGACCATCCTCGACAAGGTCACCCTCAACGCCGGCCTGCGCTACGACGCGCAGTACATCTACGGCGATTCGGGCAACCTCGGCATGGCCTTGCCGAACCAAATCTCGCCCCGCGTCGGCGTGATCTTCGATCCCACCCAAAGCGGCAAATCGAAGATCTTCGCCAACTACGCGCGTTACTTCGAGTCGGTGCCCCTCGACGTCGCCGATCGCGCGCTCTCCGGCGAGCAGCAAATCGCGTCGATTCACTCGTCCGCGCTGTGCAACCCGTCCACGCCCCAGGGCCAGGCGGATTGCCGTTCAAACGCGAACGGAAGCCGCCTCGTCGTCAACGGCCCCGAGGATCCGAACCAATACTGGATCCCGACGGGCGCTGGCTCTACGCCCATCGATCCCGATCTCAAGCCGCAATCGCAAGACGAGATCGTGGTCGGTGGTGAGTACGAGGTCATCCCCGACGGTCGCGTAGGCCTGACCTACAAGAAGCGCTGGGTGAACAACATCATCGAGGACATGAGCCGCGACGATGCCAACACCTACTTCATCGGCAACCCGGGTAGCGGCATCGCGTCCGACTTCCCCGAGCCGAAGCGCGACTACGACGCCGTGACGGCCCACTTCACGAAGACGTTCTCCGATCGTTGGCTCGCGCAGGCGAGCTACACGCTCTCGTACCTTCGTGGAAACTGGGCGGGTCTGTTCCGTCCCGAGACGGGCCAACTCGATCCCAACATCAACGCCGACTTCGATCTGAAGTCCCTCACGGTCAACCGCGAAGGTCCGCTGCCCGGCGACTCCACCCACCAAATCAAGGTGTTTGGCGCCTACGATCAGCCCCTTCCGAAGGACATGGCCTTGCAGATCGGCCTCGGTTACCGCGCGAGCTCAGGCGGCCCCACGAGCTACCTCGGCAGCGATCTTCTCTACGGTGCGGATGAGGTTCTCATCCTCCCCCGTGGCGAAGGCGAGCGCTTGCCGTGGGTGCATCGCATCGATCTGAACCTCACGTACGCCCTCCACCTCGCGAAGGAGAGCACGCTGAGCCTCACGATGGATGTGTTCAACCTGTTCAACTTCCAAGCCGTGACGTCCACCGACGAGCGCTACACCGCGTCCGACGTTGCCCCCGTCGTGGATGGAACGCGCGAGCAGTTGGGCGCTCTGACCCACCAAGACGGCACGCCCCTCGACCCGTCCGAGATCAACAAGAACTTCGGTAACCCCACTTCCTACCAGTCGCCGCGAAGCTTCCGCTTTGGCGCACGGGTTACTTTCTAGGAGAGCGTCGATGAGAAACACACTTCTAGGAATGGCCGCCTTCGCTGTCTTGCTTGTCGGTTGTGATCAACCGAAAGTGCGCTGTGTAACGACCGCTGGTGGATACGGGTACGCAATGCGTTACGCCGTCAAGTCCTCCAGCGGCACGTGCGCGGAGCAACCGGGCGACGTCGCCGGCCTCAAGTCCTACAACCCCTCGCAGTCGAACCCGCAAGACGGGCCCGATATCGACAAGCTCAACCTCGCGATGCAGCCGTCTTATCTCGGCTACTACGCGCAGGTCGCCAACGATTTCGGGGTCGTCGACCCGGATCCGAATCACAAGTGGTACGCGTTCGGCGGCTTCGCGGCCGTCGAGCCGGACGGCAGCGATTTCTGCTCGGTCCCCAGCATGGTGGCCGCCGAGCAGAACATCCCCGAGGTCGCTTACGACGCCGAAGGTGATGGCAATTTCGACGGTCCCGACGACTATTACCAGCCGCCGATCTCGTTGAAATACGCCTTCAGCAACGTGCAGATCTACACCACGGCTGCGGCCCCCGGCACGCAGTTCACGGCGGATCTGAGCCTCACCGAGGACGGCTGCACGGTCGACTACTCGGTGCTCGCGATGTGGCCCAACATCTATTGTCAGAAGCTCGACGTCTTCGTCGACCCTGACACGGGTGAGTCGTACGTGGACTACGTCTACGACGATCAGGGCAACCCGGTGCCGGACGACTCGCTCTGCGACGACGTCCCGGACCCGCAGGTCGGCATCCCGTTCGGCTCGGGCATCAACACGGCGTTCAAAGCGACGTGCGATCCGAGCACGCTCTACTGCATGCAAGGAAGCCGGGCGATCACCCCGACGGACTAGCATTCGTTTGAGCTGCAACGTTCGTGGCCGGCGCGGAGCCTCTCCCGCCGGCCGCGGCTTTTTTGTGACCGACGCCCTCCGTGAGCCGTTGTTGTAGGAT